>DATHTS010000976.1:0-4638 GCA_035462935.1 Pyrinomonadaceae bacterium | reverse complement strand
CTTTGAATCGTGTCGAAGCCTCTTCAATTTTCAGTCTGCAAACCGTCCAGGGAAAAGCCGACGCGCTCAATAGAAACGCGACATTTTTCGGCAAGCCCGATATGTTCCAACAGCAACTGGATGAATATCGCCGCGTTACTCCGGCTGACATTCAAAGAGTCGCTAAAACTTATCTGACGGATAATCGTTTGATTATGAGCGTCGTTCCCCGCAAAGGCGAAGCGCCGAGAAGACCGGCGTCCGTGACGGAAGAAGAGGATGCGAACAACCCGGATGCAAAAAGCAATGCCGATAAAAAGAAGGTTGAACCGGATACTTCAAAGCTTCCCAAACCGGGACCGGACCCGAAATTCTCGCTGCCTGCGATTGAAAAACAGAAACTTTCAAACGGATTGGAAGTTTGGGTAGTCCGCCAGACGGAACTCCCGATTGTTTCGATGAATATGGTTTTCAAATCCGGCGGAACATTTGAGCCTGCCGAAAAATCCGGCGTCGCTTCGATGACCGCCAACTTGTTGACCAACGGAACGAAAACCCGTTCGGCGCTCGAAATTTCCAACCAACTGCAATCAATCGGCGCCAACGTCAATGCAGGTTCAGGCTGGGATGCGGCAACCGTCTCAATGTCGAGTTTGACCAAAAATCTAGATCAGGCGCTGGATATTTATTCCGACGTGGTTGTCAATCCCGTGTTCCCTGAAAAAGAACTGGAGAACGTTCGCGCTCGCGCTATCGTGGGATTCAGACAGCGCAGAGCCAATCCGAATGCAATTTCCGGCTTGGTTTATGATCGAATTCTTTATGGTGCCGACCATCCTTACGGAAGACAGCTCGTCGGAACCGAAAACACCATCAAGGCGCTGAAGCGTGATGATTTGGTCAGTTTCTACGAAGCGACTTATCGCCCAAACAACGCGGTTTTAATCGTCGCCGGCGATGTTGAAACCAAAACTTTGATGCCGAAGCTCGAAAAAGCCTTTGCCGACTGGAAGCCGGGAACGATTGCGAACGGTAAGCTGCCGGAGGTTAAACCGCTGGAAAAAACCGGGATTTATCTCGTTGACCGTCCCGGTGCGGCGCAGTCCGTCGTTTCCATCGGACACGTCGGCGTTGACCGAAGCAGCCCTGATTACTTCCCGCTTCAAGTGATGAACTCGATCCTGGGCGGACAATTCACATCGCGCATCAATCTCAATTTGCGCGAAGATAAAGGCTACACCTACGGCGCGCGTTCGAGCTTCTCGATGCGGCGCGGCGCCGGACCTTTTACGGCTTCGTCTGATATCGATACGAAAGTCACGAAAGAAGCTGTCGCTGAATTTATGAAGGAATTAACCGGCATTCGCGGCGGAGTTCCCGTTACTCAAAAAGAACTCGATTACAGCAAGCAAAGCTTGATTCGGCGTTTTCCGAGCGGTTTTGAAACCGTCGGACAAATTTCCAATCAGCTTTCAACGCTTGTTACCTACGGCTTGCCGGATTCGTATTACAACGATTACATCTCGAAGATTAACGCCGTCACTTTGGCGGATGTCAATCGCGTGGCAAGCAAATACCTGTCGCCCGATAAAATGGCAATCGTCGTTGTCGGAGACCGCAAAGTTATCGAACCGGGTCTGAAACAACTCGGCTACGAGATCGCGTTTATCGATGCCGAAGGCAATCCGGTAGTGCAATAAATTTAGAAAACATTTCTAAATTATTCTGGGGCAAAGTTGAAAGACTTTGCCCTTTTTTTATGATTAAATTTCCCCGTTCAAAAAAATTTTGAATATTTTTCCGCTTTAACGGATACGTTATTGTGAGTGGCGATTATGGATGATTTGACGGCAATCGAAAAATGTTTGAAGGGCGAGAAGGATGCTTTTCGTTTTTTGGTTGAACGCTATCAAAAACAGGCGGTCGGACACGCCGTCGCCATTCTCGGCAATCGTGAGGACGCTTTGGATGCGGTGCAGGAAGCGTTTATTGACGCCTTTCAATCGCTCCAACGCTTCGACCGGACGCGGAGATTTTATCCTTGGTTTTACGTTTTGCTTCGCAATCGCTGTTACAAAATGACGGCGCGAAAACGCGAGACGGAAAGCATCGGGGAAACCGAAATTCTTGCCGCGCAAGCCGGTTTGCCGAACGAAGAGAGATTCGCGCTCGAAAAGGCTTTGCTTTCATTGCCGCAGGAAGACCGCGAAATAATTACTTTGAAATATCTGGACGGGCTTTCTTACGAAGAATTAGCCGAACATTTACAGATTCCGCGAGGAACCGTAATGAGCCGGCTTTTTTACGCCCGCAAGCAGTTGCAGGCGAAACTAACGGGAAAGTTTCATTGAAGAAGGGTTGGAAATATGAACGAGATAAATTGCGAAAATGTGTTGATGGCGAAAATGGCTGAAATTGACGGCGAAACGGCGGAATTTTCTGCCGGGCAAATGAATCTGCATTTAGCGGCTTGTGAGAATTGCCGTCAGGAAATTCAACAAATGCGTGCAGCCGATAATTTGCTCAGAAAGCAAACGCGGCTTGAGCAGGACGCGGATTTGTGGGCGGCGATTGAAAAACAAATCGGCGACGAACCAGCTTCGCAAATTAGCTGGAAACCGTTTGTTTTGGTTGGCGCGCTTCTGATCGCATATAAACTGCTCGAACTGCTTCCCGAACGCGATTTCGGTTTGGCTTTCAAACTCGTGCCGCTCGTCTTTATCGTCGCGCTGTTCGTTTTTCTGAAAGAAAACCCGTTCAAAATTAATACCGAACTTATTCTGGAGAGATAAAATTATGAATAATACCGAAACAAAAGAATCTTTGATTCTCGGACAAAAATACGCTTTTGCAACCGCTTCGCTGATTTTGGGAATTTCCTGTTTCGTCAACTTGTTGGGAATGGAAAAAGCGATTCTGGCGATCATATTTTCGTGGCTGGCGCTCAGGGAAAACCCCGGACCTATTCTTAAAGAACATCGCGCCTGGGCAAAAGCCGGTCTGGTTCTCGGCATTCTGCCGCTGATTATCATGCCGCTAATTATTTTCTTTAATCTTGACCGTATTTGGGAAATCATCGAATTTTTTTCAAAACTGAGTGGCGGAAGATAGGACAGCCACTAACATTTATTTCACTAATACTAGGTTTGTAGTGCAAACCAGTCCTTGACAAAGATTTGTTTGTGATTTATAACTATAAACTGGTTTGCATTGCAAACCTAGTATTTTATGAAAGTTGAGAAGAAAATAAATTATGAATAACGAACGCAAAGAAATCGAATATGTTACAGAAATTTCCGGGTTCGGATATGGCTTGCCGTGGGTTATCTGGGGATTAATCGGTTTATTTCCACCCGTGTGGGGATTCGTGGTCAGCCCGTTGCTGGCTGCCCTCAATATTTCCAATGAAACGATAGATGCCGCTGTCCTTTGGGCATTGGCTTTATTTATCGCTTTGGCAATCTATTTAACCGTTTTTAGTTTGAAATTTTACCGCCGAACTTACGGGCGAGTTCGCATTGAAAAAAAGGAAAGGTTGTTAACTGAACTGAAATATTGTTTCTATATGATTCCGGTGATTCTTACTTTTACTGCCGGACTTTGGACGGATAAAAATATTCATCCGCCGGTGAGTATTTCATTTCTTTGCCTCGCAGGTTTTTCTTTCGTTCTCTGGTTTGCCAAAGGTCGGGGGATTTCAAATCATCAACTTTGGCTCGGAATTGTCATACTGCTACTAAGTCTGTTTCCGCTTTTGGGGTTCGCAGGACAAGAAGATGTTTATGGTTTTAGCACTCTCGATTATGCCACCTTGTTAAGCGGAATATTTGGTTTGATTTTGGCGGTCGAAGGTGTTTTTGATCATTTAATCTTGGCGCGAACGCTTAAATCTCTGCCGAAGGAGGAAGAATATGAGTTTGTTTAAGGAAATCACGGAACTCGACAAACTGCTTCACGAACCTTCGCGTCTTGCAATAATGACTGCGTTGGCGGGGTGTAAAAGCGCGGATTTTCTCTTTCTCCAACGGCTAACCGGAATGAGTAAAGGCAATCTTTCCAGTCATCTGTCAAAGCTTGAAGAAGCCGGTTTGGTAGAAATTCAAAAAAGCTTTATCGGTAAAATTCCGAATACGAGTGTCAGTTTAACCGAAATCGGGATAAATGCCATCAACGAACATTGGCAAAAACTTGAAGAATTGCGAAACGGCGCAAAAACTTGGAACCCTGAAAATGAAAGTATAGAAACAACATAAATAAAAGGAGAAACTATGAATAATTTAATTCGCCATTTGGCTATCGCTCTGTTTTTTTTGATCGTTTTGTCATTAGCAGTTTTCGGGCAAAATAATGAAAGTATCGAAGGAAACTGGCTGGGAACTTTGGAGTTTAGCGGCGTTAAGCTGCGGCTGGTTTTGAAAGTTACAAAAGCCGGCGACGGTTTTTCGGCTAAATTCGACAGCATTGATCAAGGGGCGAAAGATTTGCCGATTGATTCGATTACCCGAAAAGGCAATTCCGTGAGCTTTTCCGCCGCTCAATTCGGAATGAGTTTTGAAGGAACGCTCAACGAAAAAGGCGATGAAATCAGCGGCACATTCAAGCAAGGCGCGGCTTCATCGCCGCTTGTTTTCAAGCGTATCTCCGAAATTCCGAAAATCG
>DATHTS010000975.1:0-4845 GCA_035462935.1 Pyrinomonadaceae bacterium | reverse complement strand
GCTTGGGCGATCGAGAACGAGCCAAAATGCTTTATTTTTCGCAAAAGCCAAGTCAAAAGCGTCGCTGTCAGATACAAAATCACGGAAGTTACGGCTAAACCGCCCAGAAAAAACGCGCCGACCAAAATCGAGCCTGCCTGCCAAGCCGCCAGCGCGAGCAAACCGGCTAAACAAACCGCGCCGAAAATCCATTTTGTCCAATCCAGATGATTTAGTTTTTCGCCCGTATTATCGCGCAAAAGCAGATTCGGCTTGATGTTGCGGACTTGAAGCAGAGGCAGAGCGGAAAAGAGTAGGGAAATCAGCAAACCGAGCAGAAGACCTTGCCACGCAGCGGAAAGCGGCACGGCGTAGCTCATTTTTTCGGGCAAATCTTCCGCAAACCGCCAGGCAGCAAACCACAAAGCGCCTTGCGCCAGAAAAACGCCGAACAGACTGCCGATAAAACCGAGCGTGAGAATCTGCAAAAGATAAACCGTGATGATTCGATTGCCGCCCGCGCCGAGACATTTTAAAACCGCGACCGATTTGCGTTTTTGCTCGACAAACGCCCGCGCTACATTCCAAACCCCGATGCCGCCGAGAACTAAAATCAAAAGTCCGGTCAGCGCGAGATAATTTTCCGTTCGCTCAAATTGGGCGCTCAGATTTTCCTGCGATTCGCGGTAAGAGCGCACGCGCAAAATTGTGCCTTTGACAGCTTCGCGGATTTCTCTGGCGAGCTCGGTCGGATTATCCGAGGTGCGATACAAAATCGAGCGGCGCAGGCGGCTGTTGTTGCGCGTGATTCCCGCCTCGTCAAAGGCTTTTCTCTCGATAAAAACGCGACCGCCGAGCCGGAAACCGCTCGCGCCGCCCGGTTCGGCGTCAAACGTTCCGCGAATCTGGAAATCAGCCTCGCCGATGCGGATTTTATCGCCGATTTTTACGCCCAAATCTTCCAAAACAATCGGCGCGACGACCGCGCCTCTGTTTTCCAATAATTTGAAATCAAACGGCTGACCGCCGGAAAGACTGAAATCTCCGACCAGAGGAAACGGCGGCTCGATGCCTTTGAGCTCGACGAAAGAAAGATTCTCGTTTTCCGCATCAACCGGACGCGCCATCGCCGCTCCCTGAATCGTTTCATTTCTCGCTTCAATAATGTTTGATTCGCCGATAACGTTTTCGATGAGGGAAATTTCTGTGGGCGAAAAAACGCCGGTCGAGCTGACCTCAATATCGGCGGTCATCAAAGCGCGCGCGTCGCCGCCGACGGCAAGACTCAAATTTTGTATTAAAGACCGCAGAGCGACAACCGAACCGACGCCGATGGCGATGCACAGGAAGAAAAACAAAAGCCTTCGCCACGACGAACGAATTTCACGGATTGTTAAATTGAAAATAAACTGCATATTTTTGTGACGAAGAGATTATGAAACGCTGTGAAAAATCTCCGCGTCCCCGCGTCCCCGCGTCCCCGCGTCCCTGATTACCCTGCCGTCTTTCAAAATAATCTGCCGCCCGGCTTTGTCGGCTAGATTCTGATCGTGCGTGACCAAAACCAGAGTTACATTGTTCCGTGCGTGGAGATCAGTCATCAAATCGAAGATATGCTCACCGTTTTTTGAATCGAGATTCCCGGTCGGCTCGTCTGCCAGTAAAATTTTCGGCTCGTTGGCAAAAGCCCGCGCGATGGCGACACGCTGCTGCTCGCCGCCGGAAAGCTCCGACGGGTAATGATGACCGCGATTGGTTAAATCCACGTCTTCGAGCAGTTTTTCGGCTCTCGCTTTTGAATTTTTCAAGCCCAAAATCTCCATCGGAATCAAAATATTTTCAAACGCCGTCAAACTCGGTATCAAATGAAAAGATTGAAAGATAAAACCGATTTTTTTGCTGCGAATCTCAGCCAAACCGTCTTCGCTCATCTCGGTAATATTATCGCCGTCAATCAGAATCGCGCCCGAACTCGGCGCGTCGAGACCGGCAATCAAGCCCAAAAGCGTGGATTTCCCGCTGCCTGAAGCGCCCGTCACGGCGACAAACTCGCCGTCGGTTATCTCCAGCGAAACATTGTCCAGAATCGTCAAATCTTCTTCGCCGGAGCGCACGGTTTTAGTTACGTTTTGCAAAACAATCATAAAAAAGCAAAGCAAACCGAGAGGCGATGCTTCAAGGTTTGCTATAGTTTACGAAATGTAAATGAATATTGTTGTAAATTGCGTTAATTTTTAAGCTTTGAGTAACTGTTTGGCAATTACCAATCTCTGAATCTCGCTCGTTCCCTCGCCGATGGTGCAGAGCTTTGAATCGCGCCAGTATTTTTCCGCCGGATAATCTTTCGTGTAGCCGTAGCCGCCGTGAATCTGCACGGATTCTTCCGACACGCGCACGGCGACTTCCGAAGCATAAAGCTTCGCCATCGAAGATTCTTTCGTCGTCTTTTTGCCTGCATCTTTTAATGAAGCCGCCTGCTGCGTTAAAAGCCGCGCCGCTTCGATTTGCGTCGCCATATCCGCTAATTTGAATTGAATCGCCTGAAATTCGGCAATCGGGCGACCGAATTGCTGGCGCTCTTTCGAATATTTAAGAGCGGCTTCGTATGCGCCTTGGGCGATCCCGATTGAAAGCGCGGCGATTGAGATGCGTCCGCCGTCCAAAATCTGCATTGCCTGATAAAAGCCTTCGCCTTCTTTTCCGAGCAGATTTTCGTCCGGCACGTAGCAGTCTTCAAACACGACCGAAGCGGTTTCCGAAGCGCGCATTCCGAGTTTATTTTCCTTTTTGTCGGATTTAAATCCTTCCATTGATTTTTCAAAAATAAACGCCGAAATGCCGCGAGTCCCTTTTTCCTTGTCGGTTGCTGCAACCGCGACGCAAATCTCGCCGGTGATGGCGTGAGTGATAAAATTTTTCGAGCCGTTGACGATATAGCCGCCGTTTGAAGGCACGGCGGTCGTGCGCGTTCCGCCCGCGTCAGAACCGGCTTGTGCTTCCGTTAAACCCCAAGCGCCCCACGATTCACCTTGAGCCAAAGGAACAAGGTATTTCTGTTTCTGCTCTTCCGTGCCGTATTGATAAATATGATTCGAGCAAAGCGAATTATGAGCCGCTACGCTCAACCCGACCGAGCCGTCAACTCTGCCCAATTCTTCAATAATCGTCGCGTATTCGATATAACCCATTCCCGCGCCGCCGTATTCTTCGGGGAAAATCACGCCCATCAAGCCAAGTTCGGCAAGCTGCGGGCGCAATTCTTCGGGAAAATGCTGAGTTTCGTCCCATTCCAAAACGTGAGGCGCAATCTCGCTTTCGGCAAACTCGCGGACGCTGTATTTTATTTGTTCTTGTTCTTCGTTTAATTCAAAATTCATAAAATTATTGTATGATAAATGTTTACTATAGATTACCTGATGGCTTTTGATTATTAAAGCGCACGGACTCAAAAGAAGATTATGGATTGGCGAGAAAACATCATCGAAACCGGCACGGAAATTAAAGAATTACTTCAAAACACAAAACGCATCGCCGTTTTGGGAATAAAAACCGAGCAGCAATCATTTCAGCCCGCTTTTTATGTCCCGCAATATATGCAGCGAGCCGGTTTTGAAATCGTTCCCGTTCCGGTTTATTACCCGGAGGCGACCGAGATTTTAGGCGAAAAGGTTTATCGAAAACTGGCAGACGTTCCCGGAGAAATTGATCTGGTGAATGTTTTCCGACGCTCGAATGACGTTCCGCCGCACGTCGAGGATATTTTAGCGAAAAAGCCGAAAGCGGTTTGGTTTCAGTCGGGAATTCGGAATGACTCGGCTGCCGAAAAGCTGGCTAAAGAGGGAATTAAAGTCGTGCAGGATATGTGCTTGATGGTCGAGCATCGTTATTCGTAGGAATTTTAAAAAACTTTTCAACGAATTACTTTATAGCCTTTTGCCAAAAGCCGCGGCGGAAAGCCGAGCCAGAACAAGCCCTGAAACAGAGACCATTTTGTAAAAGTCCAGACAAACGAATTGTTTTCAAACCGGCGCGACGAAGTCGTTACCGGCAGATCAACATAAACGAACACGCCCTTTCTTTTCAAGCGTTTATACAAATCCAAATCTTCAAAAATCGGCAAAGCGCGAAAACCGCCGATCTTTTCGTAAACGTCGCGCCGCACAAACATCGCCGAATCGCCGTAAACCAAGCCAATCGAGCGCAGTTGCGGGTAAAGCCGCGTCAAAAAGCGCGACCAGCGCCTTTCGCCTTCAAAAACGACGCGAAAATTTCCGCCGACGTATTCTTTCCGGCTCATAAAACGCTTGATTTTTCTGCCGCAGCCCTGCACGGGAAGCGTGTCGGCATGGACAAACCAGAAAACGTCGCCTTCGGCGTGCTTCGTTCCTTCGTGCATCTGCGCTCCGCGATTAGCTTGCGGCGATTTTATCAGGTTTAATTTTTTTAGTTTTTGATAATTTTCGACGATTTCGACGGTTTTATCGGTGCTGCCGCCGTCAACGATGATAACTTCGTCAACATTTGCGAGGCGCGAGAGAGCATCGAGCGTCTTTTTTATCAAAAGCTCTTCGTTGAGTGTCGGAACAATGGCGGAAACTTGCATTTGAGCGAAACGGAAAATTTCTGCCGTTAGTCTAGCACTTTCGATGAAACAAAAAAAGATTTAAAGGATAAAATTAACAAAAAATAATAGGTAGGATTAAGAAAATATTTTTAGAAGCTATCTCAAAAATACAAAACGTAAGGTTAAGCAAGCGGTCTGTGACCGCGTTTCCCGAAGATTGCTGCTTGAAATGCGGTCACAGACCGCTTGCTTAACGAGGCTTTGCGTCAAAAGTCCATTTCGTCTCATAAGTGCTTAAGGTT
>DATHTS010000974.1:0-8195 GCA_035462935.1 Pyrinomonadaceae bacterium | reverse complement strand
CGAGCGCGGCGGCAAGTTGGAAAGAATCCAAAGCGCGTAAGCCGTAAGTTTCCGGCAGGGTTTTGGCGATTTCTTTCACTTTTGCGCCCGGTTCGACAAAATATAAAATCCGGCTCAATATTTCCCAACGCCGACAGGATTTTTCAAACTGCTTTTCGTCGAGCTTATCCTCCCGATTAAGCCGATTTAAAGCGCTGTGTATTTCAACATCAGTTCCCCACCAAGCAATCTTGCGGGAAAATTGTCCGGCAAAACGCCTCGAAAGAACGGTCAGAGCGGGTTGCGAGCAGCAAAGCGGGACAAGCGCGCTCGCATCCCAAAAACTTGTGTCAGTCTTCTTCGCGCTCATCGGTTATCGCCTTAACCGCCGTTTCCAACTCAATGTCGGGCAATTCCTCCTCCCAAAACGAATCCGGGATTTCCGAAACTTTAGGAGCGGTCAAAACGCCTGCGGCTACTAATTCCGCCTCTTCGCTCTCGTAATCATTCCCGTTCATCGGAACGATTTTGGCGATTGTCCGGTCGCTTTCCTGAATCAAAACTTCCTCGCCGCGTTTTACGTCTTCAAGATAGCGACCTAGTTTATTTTTAAGTTCTCCGACACTTACCGTTTGCATTTTTTACCGCCTGCGACCTTTACTAGCATTCTTACGCGAAACGCTAAAGTTTAGTTTTTCACGAGTGGCAAACTCTTGTAAAGCCCTGAGGAAAATTTCTCTGTCGCGCGAGGTAATTACCGCCGTTTGGTCGGCTGTTTCCAGCGCGTAAGGATAACCCAAACCTATGATGCATTCGGCGCGAACAACGTTTAAAACCTCGTCTAAAAGTCCTTCTTCAAAAACCCACGACGGAATATCGAGCCGCGCCGGAGCGGAATCGGAAGTCGTTTGCAGATAAACAAATCCGACCAGAGATTTTTCGGTTTGCGGGTCAATAAAGGCGCTCAATCCTTTGCGTCTCGAATAGCAAAAACAGGTTCGGTCGCCCCAGTTTTTCAGAGTTTGCGGAAATTCGGGCGTCGAGCTGTAAAGAATCGTTGCGTCGTAAAGCGTTTGTTTATCAAAACTCAGCTTTCCTTCAAAAGCGTCGAGCAGATGAAGTAAGTCGCGGGAAAAGCTGCGGTCAATGTAGCCGATTAAAGGAACTTCGCAATCGCGCGAAAGCCGGACGAGATTGACCGCCGCCTGCAAAAAGCTTTCCTGAATCTGCGTTTGCGGCAAGCTGAACGAAATCAGCAGCGTGTTATCGAAAAAAGCGAGCGGCATACGCTCGCCACGCTGCTGCCAACCGCGTTTTCTTTGAAGAAATTCAGCCACTTTCGCAACTTCCGCGTGAAAGCGCCTTTCGCCGACGCGGGTTTCGGGGTTCATCGGCTCGTCCTGATTTTCCAGCAGGTCTTTTGGCGAGAGCAGTTCAAAATAAGCGTTTTTTTCGTAATGCTGAGAGCTGTCGTGCGGATTTTCAAACCAGCCGATTTGGATTGCGCCGACGGGCAGGGAAATATCCTTTTCCGCGTAAATCTGGCTTCCGTCCGCCGCAAAGGTCGTACGGTTTTTGAGAATTTCCGCCGCCCAGCCGCGTGCCTGCTCGTGATTACCCCAGCTTTGATCGAAGGCGAATGAAAATGTTTTCCGCGCGTCCAGTTCATCGGCGGGAATCGCGCCCGCGTTATCGTTTGAGCCGATTTTACTGAGGATTTCCGCGCTCGGAGTTTTCTCCAGCCGCCGCAAAACATACAGGTAATACGACAAATCGCTTGCCTGCTCTTTGACGTAATGCTGAAAATCTTCGCGCTGTTTGTGCAGCTCGCTGGTAAGCAATTCTCGATAGAGCATAGACAAAAAGTAGATTAACACAGGTATATGAATATTTTGAAAAAATAGTTTCGCTATGAAAGGGAAATGACAGTTTCGCAGCGGAGGGTATGATAAGGTAAGGAAAATTGCTTGTTAATAAATTTATAAGATGGAATCACGGAATATTATTGTCATCGGCGCGTCGGCTGGCGGTTTTGAGGCTCTAAAAAAGCTCGTTGCGGGCTTGCCGTCCGATTTGCAGGCTTCACTTTTTATCGTCTGGCATATGCCGCCGGACGTGCGCGGCGTTTTGCCGCAGGTTCTCAGTAAATTAGAGACGCTTCCAGCGGAACACGCCGTTGATAAAGAGCCGATTGTGCCGAATCGAATCTACGTCGCGCCGCCGAATTTTCATCTTCTCGTCGAGCGCGGGCGCGTTCGCGTCACCAAAGGACCGAAGGAAAATCGTTTTCGTCCGGCGGTTGACCCGCTTTTTCGTTCCGCCGCTTATGCTTACGGTTCGCGCGTCATCGGCGTAATTTTGACGGGCGCTCTTGACGACGGAACTTCCGGTTTGTGGACAATCAAGCATCTCGGCGGCAAGTCTGTCGTGCAGGACCCGAACGATGCCGAAATTCCTTCGATGCCGGAAAACGCTATGCGCGAAGTCGAGGTTGATTATGTTGTTCCGGTTTCGGAAATGGCGGGTTTGCTCGTTCACCTGACACAAGAACCATTGGTTGTTTCTGAAGTGGTTATGGAAGAAAACAAACAAACCGAATTTGAGATTAAAACGGCTGCCGAGGATAGCGCGTTCGAATCGGGTATTATGAATTTCGGCTCGTTGACGCCTTTTACCTGCCCGGATTGTCACGGCGTTCTTTTCCAGTTGAAAGACGGAAAGCGCTCGCGTTTTCGCTGTCACACGGGACACGCTTTTTCTCCCGACAGTTTGCTGACGACTCTTACGGAAAGTATCGAGGACAGTTTATGGAACGCGGTTCGCGGTATTGAGGAAAGCGTGATGCTTCTGAATCATTTGGGCGAGCATTTCGCCAATCTCAACGAAACTCATCTGGCAGCGCTGTATTTTAAGAAAGCGCACGAAGCGCTCGACCGCATCGAAATTATCAGGCAGGCGATAATGAGCCACGAACGTCTCAGCAACGATAGTCTGCGCCAGCTAGCCGGTGGAAACGGAGGCGGTGTGGAAATAAAAAGTGAATAACTGTATTGAAAAATTAAAAAGTCGCGTTTTGAGTCCCTGCTTTAGCAGGCTTTTCGCTAAACATTTAGCTGCCTAAAGGCAGGACTCAAAACGTTTGAGCATGGCTATAACCTAATTTGTCAATACAAATAACGATTATGAAAAAGGAAGAATCTCAAAAAACATCGTCGAAAAAAACTAAATCGCCGAAACCGACGACTAAAAAGGATTTCCTCGTTGTCGGCTTGGGCGCGTCGGCGGGCGGCGTTAAGGCTTTGCAGGAATTTTTTGCAACGATGCCGCCGAACAGCGGGATGGCGTTTGCCGTCGTTCTGCATCTCTCGCCCGAACACGAATCGAATCTCGCGCACATTCTCCAGTCTCACACTGTGATGCCTGTCATACAAGTCAACGAAACGCACAAGGTCGAGCCAAATCATGTTTACGTTATTCCGCCGAATCGTCAGCTTGAATTGGTTGACGGCGTTGTTCGCTGCACCGAATCGGTCGAACAGCCCGGTGCTCGCGTCGCAATTGACGTATTTTTCCGCACGCTTGCCGAGGCTTACGAGCGAAACGCTGTTTGCGTCGTTTTAAGCGGGACGGGCGCTGACGGAACTCTCGGACTCAAGCGCGTCAAGGAATCGAACGGTTTCGCCATCGTGCAGGACCCGGACGACGCCGAGCACGCCGACATGCCTTTGAGCGCGATTGGAACAAATCTTGTTGACTGGATTTTGCCCGTCCGACGGATGCCGGAAAGTTTGATACATTACCGCGACAGCTCCGAGCGTCTTCACATGACCGAGAATGACGACGGCAAAGTCGCAAGGGAAATTAACGCGGATAAATCTCTGCGTGAGATTCTGACTTTGTTAAGAGTTCGCACCGGGCACGATTTTTCGCATTACAAAATGCCGACGCTTATTCGGCGTATCGCGCGGCATTTGCAGATTCATAATCTTGAAGACATTCCATCTTATCTCTCCTACCTGCGCAAAAATCCGGACGAGATTCAATCGTTGCTGAAAAATTTGCTCATTAACGTCACCAATTTTTTCCGTGACAAAGACGCCTTCGGTGTGCTTGAACATGAAATTGTACCACGTCTTTTTGAGGGAAAAAGGGCAAAGGATACGGTGCGCGTCTGGTCTGCCGGTTGCGCTTCGGGTGAGGAAGCCTTTTCGATTGCGATGGTTCTGGTCGAATACACTGACCGTCTGAGCGAACCGCCGAAGATTCAGGTTTTCGGGACGGACGTTGACGAGGAGGCGATTATTGATGCGCGCGAGCATCGTTATCCCGAATCAATCGAGGCGGACGTTTCGCCTGAAAGGTTAAAAAGATTTTTCACCAAGGAAGGCGATTTTTACCGCGTTAAAAAAGAACTGCGCGAAATGATTTTGTTCGCGCCGCACAATGTCCTGCGCGACCCGCCGTTTTCGCGGCTCGATTTGATCGCGTGCCGCAACCTTTTGATTTATCTCAACCGCGAGACGCAGGAGCGTTTGATGGAGATTTTTCACTTTGCGCTCGTCTCGAATGGTTTTCTTTTTCTCGGCAATTCGGAAACCGCCGACGGGATACCGAATCTTTACACGCCTTTTGATAAAAAACAGCGCATTTACAGCCGACGCAACGCGCCTCTCGGACAACTCGTGCCGCCGCAGATGCCGCTTGCCGGAAAATGGGAAACCACACAGACGACAACTAGAAAGACGTCAGCCGCTAAAAGCCGCAGGTCTTCGTTCGGCGAGGTGCATTACACACTGCTCGAATCAATCGCGCCGCCGTCGGTGCTGGTTAACCGCGATTTCGAAGTCCAGTATATGAGCGAATCCGCCGGGCGCTTTCTGCAGTTTAAGGGCGGCGAGCCGACGAAAAATCTGCTCAAGCTCGTTAATCCCGATTTGCTGCCCGACCTTCGCGCCGCGCTTTTCAGCGTCCAGCGCGACAAGAAAATTTCTCGGTTCGAGAATATTCGCACCGTTCTCGACGGCGAGGAAACGTTCGTCAGCGTAACGACGCGAATGGTAGAACTCGAAAACGAACCGAGCGATTACATTATCGTCACATTCGAGCAGGGCAGGTCGCCTTTCGAAGCGGCTGCTGACGGCGACGACGGAAATCACAAGCGCGTTTTTGAGAAAGACGACCGGATGGAATCGTTCGTCCGGCGCCTCGAAGAAGATTTGCGCCGCACGAAATCGCAGCTTCGCTCGACGATTGAACAGCACGAAGTCTCGATTGAGGAATTGAAAGCGTCGAACGAGGAATTGCAGGCGATAAACGAGGAATTGCGCTCGGCGACCGAAGAATTGGAGACGAGCAAGGAAGAATTGCAGTCGGTCAACGAGGAACTCATCACCGTCAACGCGGAACTCAAAGAGAAAATCGAAGAAGCGACGCGCACCTATTCGGATTTGCAGAATCTGATGGCTTCGACCGACATCGCCACAATTTTTCTCGACCGACAGCTTCGCATCAAACGTTACACGCCGCCGATTACCGATATTTTTAATGTTACGCCGGTAGATATCGGGCGACCGCTCGAACATTTTACGAACAACCTCGATTACGGCAATCTGACCGATGACGCTGAGGAAGTTCTGCGCACGCTGCAGACCCTTGAGCGGGAAATCAGGAATAAGCAGAATCGGACGTTTCTGGCGCGAATACTGCCGTATCGCACGCTGGAAGACCGCATCGAAGGTGTCGTTTTGAGTTTTCTTGACATCACAGCGCTCAAGCAGGCGGAGAAAGAGAAATTCTTTCTCGCCGCGATTGTCGAATCGAGCGAAGACGCCATTATGACCGTTGATCTCAATGGCAAAATTAAGAGCTGGAACAATGCATCCGAAGATCTTTACGGTTATACGGCAAAGGAAGTAATCGGAAAATCTCTTACGATGCTGACGCTTCCCGGAGATTTGAAGGAGATTCTCGTTAACGCCGAAAAGATTAAACAGAACCAAAACGTAGAAGCTTACGAAACCGTCCGCGTTCACAAAGACGGGCGAGAAATGTCTCTGGAAATTATGCTCTCGCCCGTTAAAAACGACGCGGGCGATGTTATGGGCATTTCGACCATCGCCCGCGATCTGACTGATCGTATAAAAGCGGAAGAATCAATTCGCTTTCAGGCGAATATGCTCGATTCTGTCGAGCAGGCGGTGATTGCGACGGATTTGGACGGAAAGGTGAGTTACTGGAATCGAGCTGCCGAAAAGTTATACGGATGGACGAAGAAAGAAGCTATTGGGCGAAGCATTATGGACTTGAACACGCCGAAGATAATAGCTGAAGAGGCGAATGAAATTATGTCCCGACTGCGGCAGGGCAAAAGCTGGAGCGGTGAATTCACCGTTCAGCGGCGCGACGGCTCGACATTTCCGGCGCAGGTTTTCAACACGCCCATCATCGGTGAAAACGAAAAGGTCGTCGGCATTATCGGAGTTTCCGTTGACCTCAAAAATCGTAAGCAGGCAGAGGAAGATCTACACGCCTCCGAAGCGCGTTTCCGCGCCGTGGTCGAAAGCGCGACTGAGTACGCCATTTTCTCGCTCGACGAAAATAACAAGATACAGTCGTGGAGCAAGGGGGCGGAAAACGTCTTCGGCTGGAAGGAAGAAGAAATTCTCGGCGCCGACGGCGCGATTATATTCACGACCGAAGACCGCGAGAAAGGCGATCACATAAAGGAACTGGAAACCGCCCGCCGGCAGGGACGCGCCGAGGACGAGCGCTGGCACATTCGCAAAGACGGGGCGCTCTTTTACGCGTCGGGCGTTATGATGACACTGCGCGACGGCTTGAGCGGTTTTGTCAAAATCTGCCGCGATCAGACGGAAAACGTTAAAGCCCAAACCACAAAGCGCGAAAAGGATATGCTTGCCCAACTCGTCGCCACGCAGGAAGACGAGCGCCACCGCGTCGCCCGCGATTTGCACGATCATCTCGGTCAGCAGTTGACCAGCTTAAGGCTTAAGCTCGAGGCGCTCAAAAAGATGTGCGACGAGCAGGCAATCTGCGACGAGATCGAAAAAGTACAGAAAGACGCCGAGCAGCTTGACCGCGACATTGATTTTCTCGCCTGGGAGCTTCGTCCCGCTTCGCTCGACGATCTGGGATTGCGTGCCGCGCTCGGCAATTTCGTCAAAGAATGGTCGCTTTACAGCAATACCGAAGCCGAGTTTCATACTTCCGGTTTGGGCAAAACACGCCTGCCCTTTGAAACCGAAACCAATCTTTACCGAATCGCGCAGGAAGCCTTAAACAACATCCAAAAACACGCCAAGGCGAAAACCGTCTCCGTCCTGCTGGAAAAGCGCGGCAATGAGGTAACGCTGATTATCGAGGACGACGGCGGCGGGTTTAACGTTAAGGACAAAAAGAACCGCGGAAAAGGCTTAGGCTTAGCCGGAATGAGTGAACGGGCGAAAATCGTGGGAGGCAGACTCGAGATCGAGTCTGCCTCCGGCAAAGGCACGACCATTTTCGCCCGTGTCCCAATCGGCAAAGCAAAAGAATAAAACGTTTATGGAAAAACTACGCATAATTCTCGCTGAAGATCATCAAACCGTCCGCGAAGGCATCAAGCTGCTTATCAACTCGCAGCCTGATATGGAAGTCATCGCCGAAGCCGACAACGGGGAAATTGCCGTCAAAATAACGCGGCAGCTTTTGCCCGATATTCTCGTGATGGATATTTCGATGCCCGAACTCAACGGGCTGAAAGCGGCGAAAAAGCTCAAGCAGGTTTGTCCCGGCGTGAAAATTATAACTTTGACGCGGCATACGGACGACGCTTATTTACAGCAGCTTATTAAAGCCGGAGCGTTGGGCTACGTGCTGAAACAAAGCGCGCCGACGGAATTGATTCGCGCCATTCGCGCCGTCGCCGAAGGCAAAAGTTATCTCGACCCGACGATAACGAATAAGGTTATGGGCAACTACGCCCGGCGTTCCGCCTTGCGCGGCGAAAACAAAAGCGAATTGACCGACCGCGAATCGGAAGTCCTGCGAATGATCGCGCTGGGTTACAGCAACAAGGAAATCGGCGCGCGAATGGACATCTCGGTCAAAACCGTCGAAGCGCACAAAGCAAATGCGATGAAAAAGAAGGATATGCGAAGCCGCATTGACATCGTACGCTATGCGATTCTGCAAGGCTGGATGGAGGAAAACTAGAA
>DATHTS010000973.1:0-2910 GCA_035462935.1 Pyrinomonadaceae bacterium | reverse complement strand
CGCGCAACTCGAAACAAAGCTGAAAACAAATCCTAACGACATCGAAAGCCGCAAAATGCTTTTGAGATTTTACAGCGATTATGAAATAAAACCGACTCCGGCAAGAGCAAAGTCTCGCCTCAGGCATCGTTTATGGTTTGTACAAAATCGCCCGGAAATGACCGAGACTGAAATTTTCGGATTCGGCTTGCCCTACGGCACAACTGATGAAGGGGAATATCAAATCTTAAAAGCCGAATGGCTGAAACAAGTCGCAGCCAACAAAACCAACGCTCAAATTCGGCTGAACGCGGTTGCTTTTCTGCGTTACGAAGAACCCGAAACAGCCGAAAACCTTTTGCTCGAAGGACAAAAAATCAACGGGGAAGATTATCGTTTTCCTTTTCTTTTAAGCGATATTTATCACGATCAGGCAGAGAGCTTTGAAAACGCGGAAAATCCGGCAAAAATAAAAGAATTTTTCCAGAAAGGCTTTGAGACGGGTGAAAAAGCTTTAATTCTATTAAAAAAGGAGCGCTCCGCATCGCGGGATTATGACCGCCGCGAACTGCTTCAAAATTTAGTGGTGTCAGCTTTCCAAATGGAAAAATTCGACCGCGCCAAATCTTTTGCGACCGAGCTCATCTTAGATTTCGGTCAGGATTCCACCGATTCCGGCTACACCAAAGCCGCGCACATCGGCAATATCTATCTCGGTCGCGCCGCCTTGCGCGAGGGCAATACGGCGAAGGCTAAAGAGCATCTCCTAATCGCCGTCCGCGCTCCGCTCCGGCAGGAAGGAAGCTATCTTAGCGAAATTGACACGGAACTAGCCAAAGAGCTTTTTAATAAAGGCGAAAAAGAAGCCGTTCTGGAATATTTAAAGCTTTCGGAAAGCCTCTGGCATTTAAAAACTCAGCCTGAATTATACGAGGATGAATTAAAGGCTTTGAAATTATGGCAGGAGCAGATTCGGCAGGGGAAAACACCGAGCTTCAATTTCTATGAACCTTAAACTTTTGCTCCGAAAACTTCCCTATCCTTTTCAGCCAAATCGCCGATTTTTTGCATCAGGAAGTCGGCGATTTCCTTGTGCGTGCGAAGCCGGTCGCCTTTTTCGTAAAACTGGGATAAATCAATCGGCTCGCCGAACCAGATTCTGACCTTTTCGCCGCCCGTCCAGTTTCCCAAAATTTGTTTCGGCAAATCGTTTCCCAAACCGGTGATAAAAACGGGAATGACTTGCGGTTTGGCGGCAAAGATAACTTTTCCGATGCCGGGCTGAGCGGGCAGAAATTGGTATGGGTTTTCATTTAAGTTTCGCTTCCCTTCCGGGTGAAAACCGATGATGTGCCCTTTGCCTTCCGTGCATATTTGAATCAGGCGGCGGACGGAAAATTTGTCGAACTCGCGTTTTTTGGCTTCTTTTTCCTCGCGGAAAAAAGGCGGATACATCGAAAACCAGCCCATTATAAAATTGACAAACCAGCCGATGGGCGACGAGTAAAAAAATTTGCCGCGCACGGGAAAGAAAAGCTCTATCGGACGCTTCGTGCGGCGAAAGAGGACGGAAGAAACCGTATACATGTCGAAAAACGAGCGGTGATTGGCGACGAGCAGAACCGGTTTTTCGACCGAAGTATTTTCAACGTTTTCAATGCCGAAAACATTCATCAGGTTGTAAGTCGCCAGATAAATCCAGAGCGAGCCGATATGCCGCTGGCAAAACGTCCAGAAGCGTTTCCACGCGCCGAGATTCATCCGGTGAGCGAGCCGAAAGCCGATTCTCTCGGTCGCGTCAAGCGCGAAGATTTCTTCCTTGGTCGGAGAAAGCGGTTTTGCTTTCTCCAATCCTGCGGTTTTTCGATTTTCGATTAAGGCGTTTTCCGGCATTTATTTTATGTCAAGTTGATAGTATAATCTTGTGGGAAAATTTCAAACAAGCAGGAAAACCTTGATAAAAATTTGAATTTTGGAGAATAATCTTTACATAATTTGGAATCCCGGTTTTATATTTATGTAAGTTCCGCGTTTCTGCTTGACTTTTCCGTTCGATTTTTATAATTTTAGCGGTCAACCGAAATTGTTCTCCAAGCATCTGTAGTAAATCCGATAAAAAATCATATAATTTGTTGGCGTAAAATAAAGGGAATCTGCACTGAGATTACAAAAAAAGGAGTATGTTGATGAAGAAAAATCTGTTTCGAGCGGTCGGCTTTCTTGCCCTGACTGTTTTGTTTTTTAATGTGGTTTCGGCGAGCGCGCAGGATAAAATCTGGCAACCGATAAAAGAATCCGATTTGCAAAAAGCGGACAGCGAGCGCACGGCAAAGGTGCGGCTTTATGCGGCTTTCAGCTTGAATAAAACGGAATTGCAAAAAGTTCTAAACCGCGCGCCGGAAGAATTTTCGATTGTTTCCCAAAATGAACAGACTATCTTAACGCTTCCGATGCCGAACGGAAATCTGGAGCGTTTCAGCATTCAAAATTCGCCGATTATGGCGCCCGAACTCGCGGCAAAATACCCCGAAATTCAAACCTACAGCGGTCAGGGCATTGACAATCCGACCGCGACCGTCCGATTCGACATCTCGCCCAACGGTTTCCGCGCGATGATTCTTTCCAATGAAGGAACGATTTACATCGAGCCATACACTTTGGGCGACACTGCTGATTATATTAGTTTTAACAAACGCTATCTGGAGCCTGATGAAAAAAGAGCCACTTGTTTAGTCGGCGGCGATGTTATTGATCTTAAAACCGAACCGGTCAACTTTTTACCGGATGCGCCGCAGTTTATTAATAACGGCGCGAACTTGCGAACTTACCGCTTAGCTCTGGCGGCAACCGGTGAATACACGAACCGTTTTCGCTTAGCCGGAAGCACGGACGCGGAAGCAAAAGCGCGTGCCCTTGCTCAAATGAACACGA
>DATHTS010000972.1:0-1752 GCA_035462935.1 Pyrinomonadaceae bacterium | reverse complement strand
GATAATACGAATCTGCTTTTGATTTTGGCGGCAACGGCGGCGATTTTTATTTATGTCGGAGTGCTGTTTTTCTCTTCGTTTTTCACTTACCCCGAAGGCGTAAGCGGCGCGTTCGAGGCTTACACCGTCTGGACGAAAACCGGCTCGAAAGACCACACGCAGAATGGCTTTTTAGCTTATGCAAAATGGCTTTTTAAAATCGAATCGCCGATCTTGATCCTCGCGGCGGTCGGAACGCTTTTGGCTCTTCTAAAAGCCCGCCATCGTTTTGCGATTTTCACCGGATTTTGGGCGTTCGGGCTGTTTCTCGCTTACACGATTATTCCGTATAAAACGCCTTGGCTTGCCCTGAGCTTTATCTTGCCGATGTGCATCGTCGCAGGTTACGGCATCAATGAACTCGCAGCCGCCAAAGACATTTTATTGAAACTCATCGCCGCGCTTTTGGCGGTTGTTTCGGTCGGCATTTTGGCTTTTCAAACTTACGATTTAAATTTCGTAAGTTACGACGACGATTCGATGCCGTATGTTTATGCCCACACGCGGCGCGGGTATCTGGATTTGATTAAAAAAATCGAGTATTACGCCGAAAAAAGCGGCGAGGGCAAAGAAGCAGCCATCGAAATCGTTTCGCCCGATTATTGGGCGATGCCGTGGGATTTGAGAAATTACAAGTCCGCGAGTTTTCACGGGCGAATCGTTCCGGCAAACACTGCGGAAATGATTGTGGCGAAAAAAGGCGACCAAAACGATCAGGTAATCAAAGAATATTCCGCGCATTACCGATACATCGGCGAATATCCTCTGCGCCCGGGCGTTGATTTAATGCTTCTGGTCAGAAGAGATTTGGCTGACCCGGACGCGCAGGATCTTTATAGAATTAAACAGGGAGCGCCTCCGCGTGTCATATTAGAGCCTTAAATGTTTTGACAAATTAAAATGGCGACAGTTTTGAGTCCCGACTTTAGTCGGCTTAACCGTAACTTAACGCCCTTGCCGCGTAAACCCGGGACTCAAAACGCGAGCGTCTTAGTTTGTCATTACACCTTAAACTGTAGAACTGAATATTTTATACTGCGATTTCAGCTTTTCATCAGGCGTTTATCGAAGCTGAAAGGTTCGGGAAGATTAATTTTGATTTGCCCGAAATCCGAATGAAGCGGATTGATAAGAAAATTAAACTCCTTTTCGATGATTGCGCTGGGAACTTGCAAAATAGCTGAAGTTTGCGATCTTATCCATTCGTCTCCAATCTGTAAGAGCTTTTTCGGTGCGGGTGAATTTTTCCAGTTTCGAGGCAAATTTGAAATGTCGAGCTTTTCAGTTAAATTTTCGTGGAATTCAATTTTGATTATCGAATAGGAAGCGAACAAATCCGCGTTTTCCAGATGAACCAGCATTTCCAGAGCGGCTAAGGAAACACTTTCCGCCGTGTAAATCATCGGAGTGCCGCGGCTGTTCCAACGCCCGCCGAAAAGCCTCGCGCCTTCCCCATCAAATGCGTTTTCGACATACTTTGTTTTTATGATTCGAAACGCCGCCGGCATTTAGGTGAAAACTCCGTGTTCGAGTCTGCCGATGAGATTTTCCACCTCACGCGCGCCGATTTCGGTTTTCGACATCGCAAACGGGGTTTTGTTTCCGAGAGCCTTTTGCGATGAAAGCAGCCAGCGTCGCGCGTCTTCGATATTCCCTTCAAAAAGCTCGATTGACAGAGCAAAAATGCGCGATATGCGTAAGAGCCGGTCTGAT
>DATHTS010000971.1:0-1714 GCA_035462935.1 Pyrinomonadaceae bacterium | reverse complement strand
CTGAATTTTACGTTTTTCAGCCGCTTTTAAACTTCCGGTCAAAAGCTCGACGCGATACGGCGAATTTTGGAAAATCCTTTTAGCATTTCGCGCATGCTGCTCGGCTAGAATTTCCGTCGGCGACATCAAAGCGGTTTGATAGCCGTTCTCCATCGCCGCGAACATCGCCATAAACGCGACAATCGTCTTGCCGCGTCCGACATCGCCCTGCACCAGGCGGTTCATCGGCGCGTTCGACTGCATATCGGCGAAAATCCGCTCGATAACCCTTTCCTGCGCTCCGGTCAGCTTAAACGGCAAGAGCGCGTTCACGCGCTCGCGCGTTTTCCCGGAAATTTCGATGATCGTTCCTTTCGGCTCTTTTTTTCGCTCGCCGCGCTTGAGCTGCAAGGCGAAAGAAACCCAGAAAAACTCCTCGAAAATTAAACGCAGATGCGCCGCGCTTCGCGCCATTTCATATTCGCTGATGCTCGAATCTTCGGGCGGAAAATGAATCTGCTCGACGGCTTCGGCGCGGGAAATCAATTTCTGCCTCCGGCGCAAATCTTCAGGCAAGGTTTCCCGAATCGAAGATTTATCGAGATTCTGCAAAATACTAAAAACAATCTCTCGCAGCCTTTTTGTTTGAAATTGCCCCAATTTCCGATAAACCGGAACGCGCCTTCCCGTGTGAACCATCGCAAATTCGGGATTATCAACGTCCTCGATCAGATCTTCATCTTCCTGCTTTTCGTCCTTTGTCCTTTGTTCTTTGTCCTTTGAATTTTGATCTTTTTTTTCAAATTCGCGTTCATCTGCGTTTATCTGCGGTTCATTATTTTCCGTTGCCAAAAGGTTTCTCAGTAAACCGAAACTTTCCGTGTCCTCAAAATTCGGCAAAATCTCCAGTTCGTCAGGTTTATTCAAACGCAGAGAAAACGTATTTCTTCTCGCGTCCCATTCCCATTTTCCGTAAGCGACAAAGCGCGTTCCGCGCGAAAATCTCTCTTGATAATAATGAATAATCCGGTGCGCCTGCTTGCCCGAAACAAACCACCAGACAACCACAGGCTTCCGCGTTCTTTCCGCATCGCTGCCCGTTATCTCGAAAATATAAAGCGGCGGAGCTTTCGCCGGACGATTTTTCCCGACCTTAAAACCGCCGGAAACGCGCACGTATAGTTCGACCGACGCCTCCAGATCAGTGGTCAATTCGTCAATCTGAATCAGATTTGAACGGTCTTCGTAACGCATCGGAAAATAATTCAGGAGGTCTTCGACAGTCGCCTCAGTCAAATCGGATTTGTTGGCGTGATTGGCAATCGCCATTGCGAGTTTACGCGACATCGTGGCGGTTAGATTGGCAATATCGTATTCGTGAAGCTTTATCAGCGGAGTTTTTAAGTTTATTTTCATCTGTTTACGGTAATGATTGAAAATTGCTGAAAAAATTATCAATTATCAACTTTCAATTATCCATTATTTCAGCAGTAAAAATTCATAAAATGACAGAAGGAAATCTAAAAGCATTCCTTTCCGATAATCCAAAGCATCAAAAAACTATTCTATTTTCCAATATCGCGGCGATACTGCATTCCGTCCCAGGAAATTTCTTCGACCGCCCGGTAAGCGCGATTTAACGCTTCATCCAAATTTCCCGCCATTGCCGTCACGCCCAGAACCCTGCCGCCAGCCGTGATAAATTCTTCGTTTTCATTTTTCGCAGTTCCGGCGT
>DATHTS010000970.1:0-6570 GCA_035462935.1 Pyrinomonadaceae bacterium | reverse complement strand
ATTGATTATTCAATGATTGATATTTTTACACAAGTTGCCTGATTTCTTCAATAAATTTATATTTTAGCTCTCATTTTCCTCGCTTCGATTATGAATGTTATAGTAATTTTTGGTTAAATTTAATTTCAAGCGGGAAGGTATGAAAAATCAAGGCGAAAACGTTATTTGGAGTTTGAAGAAGGGCGAAAGTCCTCTGATTGCCACGGCAATTCACGACGGTCACGATTTGCGCGATGAAGTCGCCGCGATTATGAGGTTAAGCGACGAAGAGCGTCTGCGCGAGGAAGACCCTTACACGAGCAGTTGGGTTGATGTCGCCGAAACTCGGATTGTCGCATTGCGTTCACGGTTTGAATTTGATTTGAATCGCCCGCCTGAAAAGGCGGTTTACGTTACGCCCGAAGATTGCTGGGGGTTGGACGTTTGGAAGGAAAGACCTTCGGATGAAATTATTAAACGCTCGCTTGCCGAATACGAAAGTTATTATTCCCTGATAAAAAAACTTTTTACGGAAACACAGGAGAAATTCGGGAAATTCGTCGTTTTCGACATCCACAGTTACAACCATCGTCGCCACGGCGCTGATACTATTCACGAACCCGTCGAAGAAAATCCTGAAGTAAACATCGGAACGGGAACAATGAACCGCGAAAAATGGAGTCCGTTAGTTGACCGTTTTATCGAAGATTTACGCTCGTTCGATTTTATGGGGCGACGGTTGGACGTGCGGGAGAATGTAAAATTCAAAGGAGGTTTTCAGGCGAAATGGACGCACGAAAATTTTCCAGAGACGGGCTGCGTTTTGGCGATTGAATTCAAAAAGTTTTGGATGGATGAATGGACGGGAGAAAAGGACGAGAAAAAAATTGAAGCTATTCATAAAGCGTTAAGTTCGACGGTTCCGGGCGTTTTGGAAGAATTGAAGAAATTATGAGTCAGCCGAAAATCGAAAAGGCATCTGATTTTATCGAGCGGGAATTGATTGATGAAATCGCGCGAAGTCTTCGGGAAAATAGAGGGATTCGCAAAGATTTTGCCGAAAAAGGACGACTGCATATTGATCGCCCTTTGCCGTTTCTGTGCGTTTATCGAAAACCCGTTGAGCACGAAGACAAAGGAACGGCGCATCTGATTTCGGGCGAGGCTTCGTATTTAATTGCGTCGGGCGGCGCGGAATTTGAACAGGATTTATGCACGCTGGTTGAAAATATCTCCAAAGTTTTAGCCGATAGATTCGGCGCGTTTTTGATAATTGAAGTTTGGACGGCAAATTCTGGAGAAAGAAGTGATGAATACACAACCGATTCAAAAGTGAAATTTCGCATCTTCACCGATCAGGCGGAAGAACTTCCTTCGACGGTAGAAACTCTGGAAGAATCGCTCAAAGCCCTTGACACTTCGTATTTTCAAAACGAAGTCGAAATCGTCATCGAAAAAAACATTGCGCCGCCGGGAATGAAGCCTCTTTTGAACGAAAAAGAGATTCGAAAATTGAGCTGCCTGTTGATCGGTCTGGAAATTTCGCCGATTTATCGTGATGCGAAAACGGAGGAAATCTATCTTTCGATTTTGCGCGATTTGTGGAGAAAATTATCAAAAGCCCTGCAAAAGACGTTCTTTGAGTTTGTTCACGTTCAAACTCCCGAACGCCCGACGCAGCCGCAGATGCTCGGACGGCGTTTGGTGGTTGATAATGTCTGGTCGGCGGATGAGGAGCTTTCCGCTTTGAGCGATACATTCAATTATTTGCTGGCGATAACGCCCGTCAATTCAAATCAAGCTTTTGAGGAATTCAAAGCGAGCGGTTTCGAGAGCGAGCCGGTTTTTCATTATCGTTTTTTGACCATTGATCCCGAAAATCTGAAACGCAAACTTTACAGCATCTCGTTTGCGGAAATCGAAGACCCGACGATGGCTTATCTTCTGCGCGATAAGCGCATCGAGCTTGACCGGCAAATTACTCTGATCGAAGACCGCAACACGCCGCGTTTTCTCTATGAAAGCTTGCAGCTTTTCCCGCCGGTCGAAGATGAATTGATGAATTTAGCCGAAAACATTTTGAACGCGCCGAAAAAATCTTCCGACGCGGGCGAAAAATTAGGCGCGGATGAAGTTGCCGAACTTGCGAGAAAGGAAATCGAATATTACCGGGAAAGTTATCCGCAAATGACCGCAACGGTTGAAATCAGGGAAGATACGCCGCCGGGTTTGATGGTTTCGCACGGGAATTTGATGGTCGGGCATCAAACCGGAATCACAGAAGCGAGAATCAACGCTTTGCTTCAACACGAAATCGGCACTCATTCCGTAACTTATTTTAACGGTCGCGCCCAGCCCTTAAAACTGCTTTATTCCGGGCTTCCCGGCTATGAACAATTGCAGGAAGGCTTGGCGGTTTTCGCTGAATATCTGGTCGGCGGTTTGAGTTTCGGGCGGTTGCGAACGCTTGCCGCGCGAGTCGTCGCCGTTCGCCGTTTAACGCAAAGATATTCGTTTGCGGAAGTTTTCAACGAGCTTCACAACAAATACAATTTCGGCGCGCGTTCGGCTTTTAATATCGGAATGCGCGTTTTTCGCGGCGGCGGTCTGACGAAGGACGCCGTTTATTTGCGCGGTTTGGTTGAAGTTTTGAAATATATCGGCGAAGGCGGCGACATTGAAACTTTATTCGTCGGCAAAATGGGACCCGAACACATCTCGATCATCCGCGAACTGCAATGGCGCGAAGTTTTGCGCCCCGCGCCGCTCGTGCCGCGCTATATGATGTTTCCCGAAACCGCCGAGAGATTAAAGCGCGTGAAGGAAAAAAAATCGCTTGTAGATTTAATTTAGAAAATAAATTAATCTGGTTACAAAATTTAATAACGAATAAGGGGAGAATAATTAGATGAAAGTCGGTTTTGTGATAAACCATTTTGAAACAGAGCATCCGGGTTATACGACAACGCGGATTTCGCAGGCGGCGCGGGAGATGGGACACGAAGCGTGGTCTATTCCGGTTGGAAATTTTGCCGCGCAAACTGATGACCACGTTTGGGCGCACGCGCGGATGACAAAGAACAAGACACACAAGGACGGCGAGGCTTACTTAAAGGATTTGTTAGGCAAAAAAGCTCACAGCGAATTAATCAAAGTTTCCGATCTCGATGTTTTAATGCTCAGAAATGATCCGGCAGATGATGCGGAAAGACCTTGGGCGCAAGCGGCGGGAATCAATTTCGGCGAACTCGCTCTGCGTCACGGCGTGATTGTTTTAAATGACCCGCGCACGCTTTCCAGCGCGTTAAACAAAATGTATTTTCAGCATTTTCCGCCCGAAGTCCGACCGCGCACAATCATTTCGCGCGACAAGGAAGAAATCCAGAAATTTATTAAAGAGGAAGGCGGCAGAGCGATTTTGAAACCGCTGCAAGGATCAGGCGGCTCAAGCGTTTTTCTGGTCCAACCCGAAGGAACGGCAAACATCAATCAGATGATCGAAGCCATCACGCGCGACGGTTATGTCATCGCCCAGGAATATCTGGAAGCCGCCAAAGACGGCGACACGCGTTTATTTGTCGTCAATGGCGAACCGCTGAAAGTTGATGGTCATTACGCGGCTTTCCGGCGCGTCAGCAAAAAGGGCGATGCCCGCAGCAATCTAAGTTCGGGCGGCACAATCGCCAAGGCGAAGGTTGATGAAGAAATGCTCCATCTAGCCGAAGTCGTCCGCCCGAAACTCGTCGCCGACGGGATGTTTATGGTCGGTCTGGATATTGTCGGCAACAAACTAATGGAAATAAACGTCCTCAGTCCCGGCGGTCTCGGAAGCGCGCAAAAGCTGGAAAATAATACGAATTTCAGCCGCGCCATTGTTGAAAAACTCGAGCAGAAAGTCCGCTATCGCAATTTCAGTCAGAACGACAATTACCGTCGCGGCAAGATTGACAACAAAACCTTGGCGACTTTGTAAAATAAACACATTCACTCCCACTCAATTACAGCGGTTACGGAATGAATGGAAGGTTCAGAGTCCAGCCTTCAGGCTGCGCCCGCCGCGCTTCGCGGTCGGGCAACACGCTAAAGCGTGAACTCTGAACCGTATATTCAAAATTTAATCGCTCTATTCCTAGCGGTTTTGACGAAATATCGCAACCGTATGACCGCTAACGCCCATTGCCGCAACTGATTTTACAGCGTTATGCTTGTTAAAATTATTCGTTTACTGTATCTTCAATGTAGAAACTTTTGAGGCGGGAAAATGAAGGTTCAAATTCAAAAATGGGGAAACAGTTTGGCATTACGGATTCCCAAATCTTTCGCAATAGAAACGAAAATTGAACAAGGCACAACGGTTGAAGTAACGCTCGAAAAAGAAGCAATTGTGTTAAAGCCGGTAAAAGAAGAAATTACTTTGGAGAATCTTTTGGCGGACATCACGGAAGAAAATCTGCACACAGAAATTGATTTCGGCAAACCGGAAGGCAAAGAGGTGTGGTAGTGAGTTATGTCCCCGAACGCGGCGATTCCGTCTGGCTCGATTTCAACCCGCAAAGCGGACACGAGCAATCCGGTCGCCGTCCCGCTATCGTCGTTTCTCCGGCAAGCTACAACAAAAAAGTCGGCTTGGCTTTATTCTGCCCTATCACAAATCAGGCGAAAGGTTATCCGTTTGAAGCTGCAATTCCGAAAAACAAAAAAGTTTCAGGCGTAGTGCTTTCCGATCAACTCAAAAGCCTCGACTGGCGAGCGCGAAATGTTGAGTTTATTACTAAACTGCCTGATTCGGTGATTGAAGAAGTTTTGAGGAAATTAAAAACTTTGCTTTGAGAATTGCTCAAAATCTAAAGTCGAGTTACTGGCGGTTTCGACGAAATATCATAAACCACGCGCTTTACGCCGCCGGAATCGGACCCGAAGCGACGAGTTTCTTTTCCTTCGCATCAACCGTCAAACTTAAACCTTCCAAAGTTCTCGCGCCGAGAAGAAGCAAATCGCCTTTTTCGGCAAAGACTACTTCGTCAACCGTGAAGAATTTATCGTAACGAATAATCGCAAAGCCGACGCTCCGCGTAATTTTTTGCCCGTTTGCCATTACAAAAGGAACGTCTTTTTTCTCGCGTTCAATATCAATTTTTTCGAGCGTGTTCGCGGCAATCCAAGTAAGTTCGCTTCCCGTATCAACCAAGATTTTCGGAATCACCGCCGATTTTTTTCGGTCGGCGATATTTTCGACTTTGCATTTGATATAAAAAGTTCCCATACCGAAATTATAAATCCGAAATCCGCAATCCCAAATCCGAAATCGAATCATTCCCATTCAATCGTGCTCGGCGGTTTTGATGAAATATCGTAAACCACGCGATTTATGCCGCGGATTTCCGAAGTTATCCGCGACGAAACCGCTTGCAGAAATTCGTGCGGCAGACGCGCCCAGTCGGCGGTCATTCCGTCGGTGGAAGTTACGGCGCGAAGGGCGACGGCGCGCTCATAGGTGCGGAAATCGCCCATTACGCCGACCGATTGGATCGGGAGAAGGACGGCGAAGGCTTGCCAGACTTCATCGTAAAGCCGGAAATTGTGCAGCTCTTCGATAAAGATGTGGTCGGCTTTTTGCAGGAGATCAACTTTTTCGGGCGTGATGTCGCCTAAAATCCGCACGGCGAGACCGGGACCGGGGAACGGGTGGCGTTCGAGAATTTCCTGCGGGACGCCCAAATCTTTGCCGATGGCGCGGACTTCGTCTTTGAAAAGCTCGCGCAGAGGCTCGATGAGTTTCAGGTTCATCTTTTCGGGCAGACCGCCGACATTGTGATGTGTTTTTATCGTCACGCTCGCGCCGCGCAGGGATACGGATTCGATGACATCCGGGTAAAGAGTTCCCTGCACAAGCCATCGGACATTGCCGATTTTATGCGCTTCGGCGTCGAAAATTTCGATAAATTTGCGCCCGATTGCCTTGCGCTTTTCTTCAGGATCGGTGATGCCTTTTAGACTAGCGTAAAATTCTTCGGAAGCGTCAACGCCGCGCACGTTCAGATGCAGTTTTTCCTCGTAAACCCGGAGCGTGTTTTCAAATTCGTCGGAGCGAAGCAAGCCGTTGTTGACGAAAATGCAGGTTTGCCTATCGCCGACCGCTTCGTGAACCAGCGTCGCCGCGACGGTCGAATCAACGCCGCCGCTCAAACCGCAGACGACGTTATCGTTTTCGCCGACGGTGGCGCGAATTTTCTCGATTTCCTCCGCGATAAAACTTTTCGCCGTCCAATCGCCCCGACAGCCGCAGATGTTGAATAAAAAGTTTCGCAAAACCTCTTTGCCGAGCGGCGTGTGCGCCACTTCCGGGTGAAACTGCACGGCGTAAATTCCTCTTTCCTCGTTTTCAATCGCGGTCACAATCTCGCCGGTCGTCGCCGTCGTGTGAAAGCCTTCCGGCAGAGCGAGGACGTGATCGCCGTGGCTCATCCAAACGTCGAGTTCAAACGGCAGTTCTTCAAAAAGACAGGTTTTTCCGCTCGCAACTTTGAGCTTCGCGTGACCGTATCCGCGTTTTTCCGAAGGTACAACCTTTCCGTTCAAATCCTTCGCCAA
>DATHTS010000969.1:0-9968 GCA_035462935.1 Pyrinomonadaceae bacterium | reverse complement strand
AGTAAAAGATTTGGTTGAAGTTCGCTCCTATCAAAGCCTGCGGGATTTTATTTCCGATCCCGCGCAGACGCTTGCCAATTATCATTTCACCGACGCCACGTCGGAAATGATGGCGAAATGGCTCGACGCGGTGGCTGACGTGCAGGAACAGGCGGGCGCGGCAAAAGCTCTGGCGGGTTATCGGGGCGTGGGAAAAAGTCATTTTTTGGCGACGCTCGGCGCGATTTGCTCGCATCCCGAACTGCGTTCAGCCGTCAGCGATTCTTATACAGCCGCCGGAGCGCAGCGCCTCAAACGCCGCCGTTATCCGGTCGCTTATGTGCGCCGCGGAACTCACGCGACGCTTATCGAAGAACTCAAAGACGCGATTGCTTTTGTTTTTGAAACGAAACCGGCTGATTTGAGCGATGATTTAACCAAATTGCTGGAAACAGCGGCGATAAAAGCGGCTGATCTTCCTTTTGTTTTGATTGTTGATACGGCTTTTGACCGCGAATCGCGCGTAGGTCGTGATGACGGAGTTTTGCTCGGGGAAGTCGCCGCCATCGCTAAAAACTTAAATATCTTCGTTGCCGTCGCGCTCGACGACGACATTTCCGGCGCGGACGGCGTTAATGCCTCAATCGCGCAAAATTACACGATTGATTATCTCGACCAGGAGCATCTCTACCGCATCGTGGATATGCACCTTTACCCGAAATTTCGGCAGCATCAACACCTTCTGCACGACATTTATCTGAATTTCCGGCAAGTGATGCCGAGTTTTCGCTGGAGCGAGCAGCGTTTCGCGTCGCTTTACCCGCTGCATCCGGTAATTCTGGAAATCGCGCCTTTTGTGCGGCTTTACGCGCCTGAATTCGCGCTGCTCGGTTTTGCGGCGGAAGCGGGCGGAAAAATATTGAACCGTCCCGCGGATTCGCTGGTTGCTCTGGATGAGGTTTTCGACCGCACGGAAGTTTCGCTTCGCAAAATCGAGGAACTGAAGGAAACTTTTGCCGCTTTTGACCGTCTCAATTCGGAAATAAACTCGAATATTCCGGTAATGCAGAGATTGCAGGCGAAATTAGTTTTAAAGTCACTGCTGCTTTTGTCACTGAACGGCGAAGGAAATTCCGCCGGAGAAATCGGCGCGGCGATGCTGATTTTTGACGAAAACGATCCAGAGAAAGCCGTCGGCGAGGTCGAAAGTATTCTGGAGACCTTCGCCAAAACTCTGCCGGAGCAAATCTCGCGGCAAATTGAAGAAGGCAGGGAAACTCGCTACGGCTTCAAAATCGGCAGTAAAGACAATCTCAACAACGCTCTTTCCGAAGCCGTCGAAAAGGTTTCGCCTGATGTCGTTTCTCAAATTCTGCGGCGAATGTCGCGCGAAAAGTTTTCCGATTGGACTTTGCCGACTGAAAGCGGGTCTGTGGATTGGATGGATTGTCCAATCATCTGGCGCGGCGGAACGAGACGCGGGCGAGTGGCTTGGAACTGGGAAACTGAGGAAATCAAGTCGCCTACAAACTCGGAGTTTCTGGATTGCGAAATTATTATCGTCAATTCTGAAAATCAAAATATAAATGAAAGTTTTTCGCAGGAAGTTCCGCGCGTTTTCTGGCAGCCCGCGCCGCTCAGAAATGAAGAGAGAGAAGCAATTTTGCGTTTTTACGTTTTGCTGACCGACAAAACTCTGCGCGACGAATACGGCGAGCAAGTCCGCGCCGCCGGACACGCGCACACGATTGCAGTCGAAAAAATCTGGTGGCGCGTCTTTCTGGAAGAGTCAAAACTCTTTATCGAAGGCTTGGACATTCATTTTACCGACGAGGCGAAATTAGCGCCGAGCGTTTCGGATTTGTTTTCGATAATGCTCGAACCGCTCTTCGAAGCGCGTTTTCCCGAACACCCGTTTTTCAGCCGGACAATCGGAATGAGCGACGTTTCCGCTTTGGTTAACGATTTATTCAGCGGCGCTCATTCGCATCTGGCGGAAGTTCAGCAATTGGCGGAGGTTTTTGCGCTGCCGCTCGGTCTTGTTGCTTCGCGCGGCGAAACTTTCGCCTTGCAGTCGGAGGAAAATCTAGTCAACTTGCCGCTGGCGCGGGAAATTCTCTTGCTTCTTGAGCAAAGCGAAGACGAATCCGTTTCGCTCAAAAAAATCTACCGGCATTTGAAACAAGAGCCGTTCGGTCTTGTGCGGGAAGCGCAGCATTTGATTTTAGCGGCGCTCGTCGCGCAAAGACAAATTGAATTCGTAACTTCGAAAGGCGACCGGATAAACCGCCGTTCGCTGGATTTGAAAATTATCTGGGACGACATCGAGGGAATTGCCAAACCTTCGAGCGTGGTTTACAGCAACGAACGCCTGACGGCTTGGGCGCGAATTTTAACCGGCGCGGACGGTTTGCAGTCAATTGACACGCCGGAAGAACAGCAAAACGTCCGTCAAGCACTGGAAAACTGGCTGAATGATTGGGAAATCGCGCGTGTTTTAGAACGTTTTAACGAACTGCCCGATGAAATTTTGAACACGAAAATCTGGCGACTTGCGACGCGCGCCGAGAAAACTTTCGGCGCGGTCGCGGCGACGGTGCGGGCAATTCTTGATGAATTTATCTCTCTGGAAGAAGGCTTGCACCGCGTTGCCGACAGCTTTTCCGATTCGGAAGAAGAATTTTTCGCCGCCACAAAAGATTTAATCGGGTTGGAAGATTTTCTCGGCGGCGCGGCGAAACGCGAGGAAATCTGGGCTTATTTGGCGGTTTGCGAAACGACGCAGGACGAAAAAATCGAGTTTTTCCGCGAGCGGCTTTTGCAGTTGATTGAAGAAACTTATCACCAGCCGAATGAAACGCTCAATCGAGAAATGGAGAATCTCTGGCAAACCTTTCACGCCCGTTTTTCCGAGCATTTCGCCGCCAAACACGATCTGGTGATGAAATCCCATCATTTGCAGGAAAAATTCGACGAGATTCTGCGAAGCGACGAATGGTGGGAATTTGAAAATCTCTCGCATCTTCCGATCTTTCATTCCTCGCCCTGGCGGGAAGCGCAGGAAAAGTGCCGCCAATTCAGGGAATTAGATTGCCGCTTCGATGTGCGGGAAATGCTGAAAACACACCCGTTTTGCGCCTGCTCATTCAATCTCGCGCAAATCCGCGAGTGGGAAAGACTGCCCGAAAAACTTCTGGAAGCAATAAGCTGCGGGCGCAAAAGCTATCGCCGCTCGCTTTCGATGGTTTCCAATATGCTGATCCCGATTTTCGAGAAGTTCGCCAAGAGCGGAAACGGTTTTTCCGAAACCGCCCGAAAACTGATTAAAATCTTCAATGAGAAAAACGAAATCCCGCTTTTTTCCAACGACGAATTAATCGTTATTCAAAAAGCGCTCGAATCAATTCCGCAGTCTTCGCAAATTTTTAAAGCTGAAAATAACTGATTGAAGTCTTAAGTCTGGAGTCTTAAGTCTTGAGTTGAGGAAACGATTACTCCAACTCAAGACTTAAGACTCCAGACTCAAGACTCATTGTTTCCCTCGTGTCTTTGTGGTTAATTTATAAATATGACAATCTCCGTAATCGGCATCGGCAGGCTCGGCGGCGCACTGGCACTGGCGCTGGCGGAAGCGGGTTATGAAATTGAGAATTTAATAACGACACACATTGAAAATACTGAGAAAATTGCAGCCTTAATCAATCCCAGACCAAAAATTTTATCTCCAACAGAACTCGGAAAAATTTCCTCCGAAATAATTTTTATCGCCACGCAGGATTTTAAAATCGCGGAAATTGCAGAAAATTTAGTCAAAAATCTCCAGCACAAACCGAAAGTTTTCCACACGAGCGGTGCGCTTTCATCGGAAATTTTAGAAAATTTAAGAGCAATCGGCTGTCAGGTTGGCTCGTTTCACCCGCTGGTTTCGATTAGCGACAGCCGTTTGGGAAAAGAGCGTTTCAGGAATGCTTTTTTTTGTGTTGAAGGCGACGCAAAGGCAGTTGAAACGGCAAAAAACATTGTCGAGGATTTAGGCGGAAAATCTTTTTCCATCAAGACAAAATATAAAACTTTGTATCACGCTTCGGCGGTTACGGCGTGCGGGCATCTTGTTGCCTTGATAGATGCGGCGATTGAAATGCTTTCAAAATGCGGCTTGGATGAGGACGAGGCGAAAAACGTTTTGCTGCCGCTTATCGAGAGCACCATCGAAAATCTCAAAACGCAGACAACTTCAGAAGCATTAACCGGAACTTTTGCGCGGGCGGATTTCGAGACATTTGAAAAGCATCTGGAAACTTTGCGCGAAAATGTTTCTGATGAAGCCTTGAGAATTTATCTTGATCTCGGCGAGCGTTCGACGCATTTGGCTGAAAGAGAGGGCGCGAATCGGGAAAATTTGGAAAAAATTCGTGAAACTATTTTGTTAGCTAAAAAGAAATTCAAGTGATAAAATAAATCGAGTTAGAAATATGGCTGGCGAGAAGGAAGAATTTAAGAAGGAAAAGCAGGTTTTCCTCGAACATATTCAAAAGGAAGGCTTGCGGCGCACCGGGCAGCGCGATCTGATTTTGGAGATGTTTCTTCGCACGGAAGAACACTTGACGAGCGAGGATTTGTATTGGCTCGTGCAAAAAGAAGACCCGAGCGTCGGGCATACGACCGTTTACCGCACGCTGAAACTTCTTACCGATGCGGGCTTAGCGCGGGAAGTGCGTTTCGGCGACGGCAAAACTTATTACGAGCATCTTTATAATCACGAGCATCACGACCATATGATCTGCACCGAGTGCGGCAGGGTTATCGAGTTTTTCTCCGAAGAACTCGAAGCGGCGCAGGATGCCGTCGCACGCAAATACAATCTTCGACCGACGCATCACAGCTTGCGGATTTGGGGAATTTGCGAGCAGTGTCAGGCGAGCGAAAAAGATACGCACAGCGCGGCTCCGGGAGCGCAGCCCCGCGTGCGCGTTAAAACGACGATTACTTAAATATGAAAGAAACGGAAATAAAATTTGAAAGGGAAAACATCAGCGGCTTGGCGGTTGAGGGAACATATTTGATAGACGCGGCGCGTCGAATCGGCATCGAAGTCGAAGCCGAATGCGGCAGGCTCGGGCTTTGCGACACTTGCGCGATGACGATTACATCGGGAAGCGATTCGCTTTCCGCGCCGACCAAAGCCGAAATCGAAAAATTTTCGATAACCGAACTGAGCAGCGGGGCGCGCCTCTCGTGTCAGGCGAAAATCGAAAAATCGGGAGGAGAACTCGTTATTATGACTAAGGAAAAGAAGAAAGAGCCGACGCCTGAAGAAAAATCGGAAGATTTTCGCAAGGAATTTGAAGAAATGCCGCTCGAAAAGAAAATCGCCTCGCTGGTGCGCCTCGAAGTCATTGCTCTGGGCGAAACGATAAATTTTGTCCTCAATTCGCCGTTCAAGATTTTCGAAAAGGGAATGGACGTTTTGGCGGAATTCGGTTTGAAAATGGACGAGGAAGCCAAAAAAGCATCGCGCCCGGAAGAGCATCAAACCGACGCTAAAGAGGAAACAAACGGAAAGAAAGCGTCAAAGAAAAAGGCGACAAAGAAAACGGTTAAGGCGGAAAAAGAAGAAGATAAATAATCAAAGCGTAATTTGAGAATTTTGAGTTTTAAGTTTTGAATTTTTAATTAACTCAAAATTCAAAACTCAAAACTAATTTAAGTGAGCGATAATCAACTTCAAAAAAGAGGCACGGAATCAATAAAGGAAAAAACTCAATACGCGCTGGCTTTCGGCGTGATTGCGACGATGCTGTTCGTCGCCGGTTTCCCGATGTTCGTGATATTTTTCTTCGGTATTTTCGCTTATTTTTTATGGAAAACCTTCTCGTCGCCCTCGCCGAACGAAACGCGGGAAATTTTTGAATTTTATCTTTCCGCAAACGAGATTTTGCGCGACGACGAGCGCCGCTGGTTCGGTTTTGAAGTTCAGGAAGCAATCATTCGCGGCGAGCGCATTTTGCAATATATGAATGGCGCTCCGCCGCTCGTCTTTTTCACGCTCGGCGCGCTTTATCACAAAATCGGCGATTACAATTCCGCCGTCAATCACCTCTCTTTCGTTTTGGAAAATGAAAATTCTGACGAAGCAACCTACGCATATCCTTCGCCGGAACTCAGAAACTACGTGCGAATCCTGCGAAAAATCGAGCGCGAACCGGCGGAAGCGCCGCAAACTTCGGCGGCAGTCCGCGCGCTTGAACGCGCCCGCCGCAATCGCGGAAAAGCCATCTTAGAAGACAGCCGCGAAAAACTAATCGAACAAAATCGAAAGAAACGCGAAAGCACTCTCGAACAGAAAAAGCGAAAAGCCGAAATCGCCGCTCAGAGCGAAGTTCCGCACGTCCCGAAAAGCATCACGGAAGAAATTCCCGAAACCATCGCTCCAAACGGGAACAGCGCGGCAAGCCCGGCTGATTTTCAATCTTCAAACGGTGAAAATAAACCCAAGAAGAAAAAGGAAAAATCCAACGACGATCTGTTCGCCAATCGCAAGCCGATTTCCGAAGTTTTACACGACATCTACGATAAAAACATTCAATAGCTTTGCGCGTGAAAAATCGCAAATCGCAAATCTAAAATCGAAAATTTTCTATGCTTTCCGCAGAAATTATCGCCATTGGCTCCGAGCTTTTAACTCCGACCAGACAGGACACAAACAGCCTTTGGATAACTGAAAAATTGAATGAAATCGGCATCGAGGTAAAGCTGAAAACCGTTGTCGGCGACGATGAATTGCGGCTTTCGGAAACGATTAAAGATGCGTTGAAACGCTCGGAAATTGTTATAACGACGGGCGGTTTGGGTCCGACGGAAGACGACATTACGCGGCAGGTTTCGGCAAAAGCAATCGGGCGGGAATTGATTTATCATGAAGATTTAGCCGAAGAACTCAGACAGAGATTTCGGAATTGGGGGCGCGAGATGCCGGAAATTAATAAGCGGCAGGCTTTTGTCATCGAAGGCGCGGAAATTTTGCCGAATCCGAACGGTTCGGCGTCGGGAATGTTGGTCGAATTGGATGGGAAGTTTCTCGCTGTTTTTCCGGGACCGCCGCGCGAACTAAAGCCGATGTTTGAAAATTACGTTTTGCCGAAACTGCGGGAAATGGCGGGCGAAGTTTTTGTGCGGCGCAAAGTATTGCGGGTTTCGGGAATGGGCGAATCGGCGGTGGACGAAGCGATTGCGCCGATTTATAAATCATACGAAACGGTGGAAACCTCGATTCTCTTTAACCGAAGCGAAATCGAAATCCATCTGACCGCGCAAAACAAAACCGAAAGCAACGCACGAGAACTACTTGAAGAATTAACCGAAAAAATTGTCAAAAAACTCGGATTGGCGGTTTTCGCTTTGAACGGCGAAACGATGGAAGAAGTCGTCGGAAAAATTTTATCCGAAAAAGGCAAAACAGTTTCGCTCGCGGAAAGCTGCACGGGCGGTTTGATCGGCGAAAGGCTCACGGATGTCGCGGGCGCTTCGGCGTATTTTATGGAAGGCGTAATTGCTTACGACAACGAAGCGAAGATCAGGACGCTGAACGTTGCGCGGGAACTAATAGAAAAGCACGGCGCGGTCAGCGCGGAAGTTGCCAAAGCGATGGCGAAAGGAATGCGTGAGCGAGCTGAAACCGATTTTGCAGTTTCCGTGACCGGAATTGCCGGACCGGGCGGCGGGACGGAAGAAAAACCGGTCGGGCTGGTTTTTATCGGTTATGCGGATGAAAGGGAAGTAAAATCTATCAAATTGATTTTACCGGGCGACAGATACTTAATTCGCTGGCGTTCGAGCCAAGCCGCGCTTGATTATTTACGCAGGAAAGTTTTGAAAAAAGAAAGCGCGTGATCGGTTAAAAGCAAGATTACAGCGGATTTCGAATTAGTATAAGGGAAGAAGAATCAAGCGTTTTGAGTCCCCGCTTTAGCGGGCTTTTCGCTAAACAAAAGCCGCCTGAAGGCGGGACTCAAAACGCTTGATTCTTTCCTAACACTAATTCAAAATTTGCTATAGAGAAAAATCAGTGGTTTCAATGTTGGTTTCTATAACCAAATATTTTGCCGGATTTGACGCAATAGAAAATGCTTTCAAGAGGAGTTCCTCTCGAAAGCATTTTTCCTTTTTATAAAAATCAAATTATCTGGTTGCCGCCGGCGCGTCTATATTAATGTCAATTTGTTCCTTTTTGGTTCCGCCGAGAAAACCGCTGTAATATAAAGCTCCCGCAATGATCGCAACAATAATTATCAGCGTAACCGCCCATATCATATTACTTCCCGCACTGTTATTTTCGTCCATAAAATTTCTCCTTTTTAAATCAAAATTTTAAAAATCTCCTGTCTTCCATCTTTGCAAACCTGATACCAAAACAGTAAATATCTGTATTTTTATTATTTAAACCAGATTGAGTCAAGTAAAGCAACTGAATTTGTGCAACAAATTGAAACATTTATTGCACAAATTTCATACAATCAAATTTTTTTCAGGCTTCAATTTACGAAAAGTCCAATAAAATCCGCGTTATTTATAGTAAGAGGGTGGTTATTCAGAGGCACGGGTATTGCGTCTGAAACGTTTGTTTCTTAAGTTTTGAAAAAAAATCAGACGTAAATGGTTAGGTTTTGTGGCAACTTTAAAGGAAAAATTCAGGATGGCGCGCTCGTCGGAAGTCGTTAAACTGCCGTATTTGGTTTTGGCGACACTCATACTTCTGACTATCGGCACAACGTATCTTTTCTATCAAAGCGCGAGAGGTAAGGATTCCGCGCGTTTCTCAAGCGAGGTTCAGCGTATTCAAACCGCTCTGGAAACGCGGCTCGGTCTTTATGTCGCTTTGCTAAAAAGCGGGCGTGGTTTGATCGAGTCGAATCCGAATCTTACCCGCCGCGATTTTGCCCAGTTCGTGAATAATCTTGAGCTTTCCAAGCATTACGCGGGCGTGCAGGGCATCGGTTATACGAAACTCGTCAAACCGGAAGGACGCGAGGCTTTGATTCAGAAAATGCGGGCGGAAGGATTTCCCAATTTCAAAATGTTTCCCGATGCGGAAACGGATTTTAGAACCGCAATTATTTATCTCGAACCGCTGGACGAGCGAAACCGTCAGGCTGTCGGTTTCGATATGGCGAGCGAAGCCAATCGGCGTGAGGCGATGGAGCGCGCCCGCGATACCGGCGCGGCGGCGGCAAGCGCGCGGGTTACTTTATTGCAGGAAGTTGACCAAAACGTTCAACACGGATTTTTAATTTATCTGCCGGTTTATTCAACCGGTTTAGCGCCTTCGACCTTGGAGGAAAGAAGGGGAAACCTGGACGGATTTGTTTACAGCCCGTTTCGGGCAGGGAATTTTTTGAGCGAGATTCAGCTAATCACTAATACCGGGCATATCGAAGTTAAAATTTATGACGGTGAATTCGATTCGCAAAACCTTCTGGCTCAAACTCAGACTCCCGAAGACGAAGCGGCTGCTCCGCCGATCAACGAGGATTTTTCCGCGATTAGTAAATTGGATATCGGCGGTCGTAATTGGATTATCGTTTATGAAACCAATCCCGCATTTCACCAGCAATCGAGCATCGGCTGGACGCCGATAATTTTTCTGTGCGGAATGGCGTTTAGCTTTCTGCTTTTCGGAATGACTTATTGGGAATCTTCCGCCCGCGCGAGGATTCAGGCTATTGCCAGCGAGCTTTTAGATTCCGAGCAGCAAAAACGCAAGCTGCTGGTTAAAGAGCAGGAGGCGAGAATGGCTGCGGAAAGCGCGAATCTGGCGAAGGATGAGTTTATCTCGGTTGTTTCACACGAGCTGCGAACGCCGCTAAATGCTATTGCCGGCTGGACCACTATTTTGAAAACCAATCATTTGTCCGAAGAGAAACAGGAATTCGCGCTCGGGAAAATTGAAAAAAACTTGCGGCTTCAGGCGGATTTGGTTGACGATTTGCTCA
>DATHTS010000968.1:0-3440 GCA_035462935.1 Pyrinomonadaceae bacterium | reverse complement strand
ATCGCGGAGATTACGATGCCGCCTTGAAAGACGCGCAGGCGGGTTTGAATCTCGAACCGGAAAACCATTATTATCTGCTGGCTCTGGGCGATATCTATCGCGCGCAAAAAAATTACCGGAATGCTTTGCTCGCATATAAGAGAGCGATTGAAAAAGAACCGAATAATCCCGACGCTTATTATTTTATCGCCGAAGCTCATTTTAATTTGAACGATAATGCCGAACAGGGAATTTCCGCTTTGGAAGCGATCAAAAGAGGCACAAAATATCCGGGTGAGGCTTGGTTTTATGTCGGTGACGCTCTGCAAAAAGGAGGGAAGATTACCGAAGCCGTCGAAGCGTATCAGAGGGCGATAACCGCCAATCCGAAAATTTACGGGGCTTACAACAATCTTTCCGAGATTTACCGTAATCAAGGCAGACTCACCGAAGCTATTGCGATTATGGAAAAAGCCGCGGGGCATTTTCCTGATGACGGGACGATTTATGTGAATTTGAGCTGGTATTACAGTCTCGCGGAAAAACATAATGACGCAGTTCGCGCCGGGCAGAAAGCCATCCAACTCGCGCCAGATAATTACATGGCTCATACGAATCTGTGCCGCGCTTACAATGATACAAAACTCTATACGCAGGCGATAAAAACCTGTCAGGATGCTTTACGGCTTAATCCCGGCGACGGTGAAACAAATTTTTATCTGGCGCGGGCGTATGATTTATCTAATAAACCGGATGAAGCGACTCCGTTTTATAAAAAGGCTGTAACCGGTTTGGTTCAATTTACAAACAACAATCCCGATTATGCCGACGGTTATTATTTGCTTGGAAATGCGTATTACGCGGACAATCAACGCGATAAGGCAATCGAAGCCTATCAGAAAACATTGGAGTTAAGCCCGAAGTTCTCCAGAGCAAGATATAATCTCGGTTATTTGCTTTTTTTGAAAAACGATTTGCGCGGGGCGCAGGCGCAGGTGAGCGCTTTGATGGATATTGACCAGAATCTTGCGAATAAGCTGAAACAGGCGATTCAAAAGTAAATTGAATCGAAGAAACAATGCGGAAACCCGCACTAAGTAAGGGTGTCAAAGATTATCTCCTTTACTTCGTGCGGGTTTCTGCATTTAAAGCGAGTGGTCGAATTAGCGCATTTTTATCCGAAAATTGAACGAGGCGGAAATTCAAACTGATTTCCCATCAGAAAATAAGCCAGATTTGGCTGATCGTGCGAGCGGTCGTAGCCGACAAGCTCGACATAAGCTCTTCCTTTTACTTCCGCTTCTTTGGCTTTTCCGCCGACTTCACACGCGCCTTCCCAGTAGATAATCATCGTCGTGCCGCGCGTATCGAGTTCCTGATCTTCGATTACGGGCGTAACAACTAAATCCAAGCCGAATTTCGGCACTTTCAAATTCCAGCCGCTCGGATAAGTCGCCTTCGTGCGCGGGCTTTTCCAAAATCCGGTCGGCTCGATTGTAAAATCCTCGTTCGAGAGCGGTGTAAACTCGCCGTTTTCGTCAACAAAAGTCCCGCTTGAAGAAGGGGAAACGTCGTTGGAGCTGTTTCTAAGCTGATAACACATCAATTCCGAGCCGTTATCGAGCTGAACGGAAAACCAATCCCAGCCCTTCTGATTTTCCGTCGGCGTCCATGTTCCGAATTCTCTGTCCATCCACGCCGAGCCGTTGAAATGCTCTGTTTCGCCGTGCCAGACGATGTCGCCTTCCATCTCCATTCTCGTGTAGGAAAAATAGCGCGACGCTTCGCCTTCATCTTTAAAGCTCACGCCGTCTTTTGCTTTCCCGTTTAACACGACGGGCTTGGCGGGTTTTAAAGTAGCTTCAAAGGTCAAATCATTATTAATGGACGCGCGTAAAACGTGCGAGCCGTGAGATTCGCGCAAAGACCAATCGCCGAGCCGCAAATGAAAATGCGTTTCGCTTGCCGACGCCGGATAATCAAACCAGCCGTTCGCGCTTTTCCGGTGCGCGTAGCGGAATTCTTTTTTCTGATAATCGGTCACGGCAAAATGCGCGAAATAAATCGGATTGCCGAACAGACGCAAAGGAACGAGGCTGAATTTATCCAAATCCGTGCGCCGTTTGAAAAATACGAGTTCAAATCCGAAGCGATTTCCCGAAGCGGTTTCCGCGTGTCCCGTGTAATACCACCATTCGGTTTGCGCGTTCTGATGCGCGTAAAGATCGCGGGGAAGATTTACCGGCTCTTGTTCCGTGCCGTCGCGTAAAGTTTCCGCCTCGCCGAGCAAAGTGTCGGCGACGCCTTCAAAAAAATCAGCCGCCGTCCTTTCCGCTGTTTCAACAACTTGCTGAAAGTTAAATTCAAATGTATCCTGCTTGCTCATTTTGTGATTATTCCAAATAAATCAGCCGCTAAATTTCAAAAACTAAGCGGCTTTTTACTTTATGTTTAAAGCTATAGCAATTTTTGGAGATTGAAAGCAAATGAGGGGAACTGCGGGTAAAAGACTAAAAGAAGTTCGGGAGTCTTAACGCGCGGCGGCAGTTATTTGTGTATGAAGCTGATTTTAGGGGTGAGGAGCAAAGGAGACTACAGCCAAAACTGTATTTTCCGATTAGAAACTTTCCGTTTTATATCTATTCGGTCTCGGTTTATTAACAATTACGTCAACGTGCTGAATTTTAAGAATAACGCGCACAGTTTGCGAGCGGTTATCATTTTTTGCAGGCACAAACGGCGCAAAATCAGGATCGGTTTGAAGGGCTTTTTCAAGCTCGTAAACGGCTTGACGATTATTTCCCGGTTCAACGACCGCGGCAATATGCGCCAAACCGTTGCCGAAAACGTCTGCAACGACGACGACTTCTTCATCCGTCATCTTTCCGCTTGCGAAAGAAGTCAACGCAATCAACGCGCCCCTCGGATTTATCGAGGGCTTGGCGTCCGAGATAGGAATACTTGCGGCTGCAAAATCATCGTCGGTTAATTCAAAATCGTTGATAAAACCTTTCGGGTTGTCGTTTGCGAGCAAAATAGTTGATTTCGAGGGCGAATTATAACGCGAAAAATCCCCCGTAGGAACGTTTCCCGCCGTCAAACCCCAGAACAAAACAAACCCGAAAATTAGGGCTGCTACCGAACCGACGGTGTAAGGCATCAAAAACCTTTCAAGCGAGCTTCTGAAACTTCCGGTAAAGACGAAAACCGGCTTTGTTTCAACCGTTTGCAATTTGGCGGAAACAGCGTTTCTGACCGAATACAAAAGATTTTCCGGCATTTCAACGCGCGGTAAAACTCGCAAATCATTTCGCAAACTTTGAAAATCCGACAGCTTCTGTCGACACAAAGGGCACTGCGCAAGATGTTCGTCAAGCACTTCGCGCACTTCATCGGTTAAACAATCATCGAGATAAAGCGAGAGATTAAATTGTAAATTTTCACAAAACATTTTTTTGTTT
>DATHTS010000967.1:0-2387 GCA_035462935.1 Pyrinomonadaceae bacterium | reverse complement strand
CGACGGTTTGAAAAGCTCCAGAAAGAATTATTTCAGCCTGAAAATTAGTTCCTTCCTGACTTCTATCGCCAAGCGCGCGAACCATATCGCCGATAAAGATTTCCTTGATGCTGCTCGCTTTGGCTTCACTATAATTGACGGAGTTCGGCGCGTAGCGAAGATATTTGGCTCTTTCTTTCGGAGAAATAACGACTGCCCGCTCGCCCGTCATCGCGCGTTCGGCAATGGTAACTTCGCCCGTTTGAAAATCAACTTTGGTTACGCGCCCGGTGATTCCGCGCGTGCGCCAAGCCTGACGCTCTTTGTCCAATTTTTGCGCGATGTCGGATTTTGATAACAAATAAACAGCTTTGGCGGGAATATTCTTTTTATCGGCTGAAACCGTGCCGGTTACCAAAAGTTTATCGCCCACTCCGATGTCCGTCAGGCTCGCCGCGACGGCGGCTTTCAAAACCGGATTTTCCGGCGGCACGCGCTTGTATTGGGTTGTGGGTGACAGAACCACTTCAATTACGCCGTCTTTCGTCTGCAAAACGATTTTCGCGCTGTCAACGGAAGTAACTTCGCCGCCCGCGAAATTCGGGTTAATCCCGACATCGGCATTCTGTGCCGAAACCGTCAAGCCCAGACTTGCCGTGAATACAAATAAAACTGCTAAAATAAATTTTCGAAGCATTTTTTCTTTCCTATAACTAATTTTTGCTAAATATTTTAACGCAACTCTCCCCAAAAGTCGCATAGAATAACACCTAAGACGTTAAAAATAAAGATAAAGTTTGATTTTAAATGTAAAGAATTGTAAACCCTAAACTTTCTGCCAACTGTTTGAAGAACGCGCAGTTAGAACAAGTCCAAGACTGGCGGCAAACAATGCCAATAAAGTGAAAGTCCAGATGTAAGGAATAGATAAAAGCAGCGCCCAGACAAACGCTCCGATCAGAAGCGCGACGGTTTCAGACTGTTTTTTATCGGGAAGAATTCTCTTCTGTATCCATTTCCCCGTGCTTGCCTGTAAAGCGACCCGACCGAAAACATAAGCCAGCATTAACAAAACAAAAGCCATAAGGCTGACAATCGCGCCGACGTAATTCGGCAAAAAGCTCAAACTCAGCAACACGCCGAAAGTCGTTACAAAAATTCCCAGCAAACCGAGTCCGAAAACTTTCAGCGTAGAGAGCTGGAAACGCGCCACCGCCCGCGAAACCGCTCCGGGCGCAATCGTCGTCAAAGCCAGCGAAACGATAAACCAGAAAAGCACGGATAAAATCCGCTGGGCTAAAAACGACCACGAAAACTGCGGCGCGAAAATCTGCGAAGGGCTTTGCGTCAGATTGCGAAGCTCTTCCTCGTAACCGGCATACATAACCGTTTGTTTGCCGGGATTGCGAAGCGGCTGACCGGCTTCGGGCTTATAAGTTCCGCCGAAAATTATCACGTCGCCACCGATGAAGGCGTTTTCCTTTTGAATGACCGAGCCGCCGATTGTAGCAACATCGCCTTCGACTCTTCCTTCAATAATCACATCGCCGCCCAAAGCCAAAACGCCCTTCGCTTCCCTTTTGACGATGACCGTTTTACCAATGGAAAAAACTTCCATTTCTTTCGCTTCTTCAACAACTATCGTATTTTCGTCGGGTTGTGAAAGACTGGTTTGAGCAAAAGCGGAGAAAACGATTAGAAATAGGAAAAATGCTGCAAAAATCAACCGCTGTAAAAACAAGCGTAAGTCTGCGCTATGAAGAATGTCGGATTTTGCAAATGTCACTAAGTTCGAGTTCCACCTTAAATTTTTGTGCCGGGCGCGAAACGTGAAATAAAAAATAAAAATGTCGCTAGAAAGCCCGCTAAAGTTAATAAAACAAATACGGAATTAAAAATAAATTGATGCCCGATTGAGCGTAAAATAACCGTCAGACCGAAAGCGATGTCATAAATCAAATGCGCCGCGAAACCGGCAACCGTCCAGATTTGTTCAAAAAACGTCGTAAAAGCCGCAAAAACCGATTCGGCTTCGCTGCCAAGACCCAAAATCGTCAGTATTAACAAAGCCGTGCAGATAAACAAAGCGCGCGAGCGTTCTTTCGGGCAGCGCAGACCTTTGACGTTGCTTTCGGCTTTGATGACAACGGTTTTTGTAAAATCCGCGGGCAATTGAAAATCCTTTTCAAACGCGGAATCGAGAGCGCAGAGCATTTTTTTCTGCTCGTTAAGTTCTGCCGCGCACGACGGGCAAACCGAAAAATGTCCTTCCAATTCAAGCTCCTCGCGCGGGGAAAGCTCGCCGTCAACATATGCGGCGATTTCCCAGCGCGGGCAGGAATTTTCAGTTTTTTCGGTTTGCAAATTCATAAAATCTTACTTCAAAAATTTAATCGTCAAGGGATATT
>DATHTS010000966.1:0-3049 GCA_035462935.1 Pyrinomonadaceae bacterium | reverse complement strand
GCTTTCGCCGCGAATAATTGTAGTATGACCGACTTGCACGCCGGGCACGTCCGTTATCGCATTTAGCTCGCCGACGGGCAGAATGCCGATTTTCAATCCCGCCTCGCGGGCGCGTGGTCTGTCGTTTTTCGGCATATTCGTTTGCGCAAAAGCCGCCGCGTTTATAAGAAAAATCAGCGCGAAAGCTAGGAATCTTCGGGTGTTTAGAAATAATTTATACACGAATTTTATTTGAAAAAACTAAGTAATCTAATTTTCATCAGCCAAAACAGCTTTAACTCGCCCGACTTGCCCGTCGGTCAGCCGCACTTTTATCCCGTGCGGGTGAAAACCGGAATTGGTCAACAAATCTTTGACTATTCCGACGGTTTGTTTGCCCGTCCGCTGGTCTTCTTTCAAGACAATCGCAACCCGCATTCCGGGGCGAATCTCGCTTCGCTGTTTTCCATCCATAATTCATTCTATTTTGTTTTTATTAGTGGCGGTAAGTCAATCGGACGCTTTATTGGTTAAGCAAAAATGTCAGAACCGCCTGCGTCAGCGGGCGGGCGATTCGATTGCCGATTTGGGATTTTGGATTTGGGATTTGCCGTTTGCTTAACAGCCAATCCGCAATCCCAAATCGTTTGACCCGCCCGCTCACGCAGGCGGTTCTGACCCGTAAAAAAGAAAGGACAACCTAAAAGGCTGCCCTAAACAGTTGTATTCTACAAAATCAAAAGATTATTTGGTTTTCTTGACTCTCTGCCATTTATTCGGCGTTATCTCCTGATTTCCCCACTTCAAGACGGAAGAGACATTCAGAGGTGTAACAACCCGCAGAGCGAGCAGCGCTCCGTAGCCCTCGTTTTGATTCGGATTTATCCACCAACCGGCGCTGGCGTCCCAGATTTTGATTTCGTTTTCATTTATTACAACGGCATTCCCTTCGTGATAAATCAAATCTTCGTGAATCCATTGGCTCGGAGTTTCCTCACTTTCCCATCTTTGCGTCCAATGAAGCGTGGCTTCCGTTGAAAATTTCTGCACGAACTGCGCCGGGTAGCTTTTCACGCCTCGATTGAAAAAGACTTCGTTTGCCAGCGCCGCCTGCGCTCCGCAGTCTAGTGACTTTTGCCTGATAGCCTCGCACCAGTGAATATGCCAGCGTGTCGGACCCCAGTTATAACGTTTGCGAATCCAGCGCGGTCCGGTTAAAACGCTCGCGCCGTTTAATTCGGAAAAGTCCATTGAAAACAGCCATTCGCGGGCGATTTCGCAGCAAGCTGCGCCGTGATGCGAGATTTTCGAGGCAAACCAGTTTTCCCATTTGCCGAAGATAGAATCAGAGCCGGAAACCGCCCTGTTATTATCAAATTCAAATGCTTCCTTAACCGCGCCCAAACTCATATGACATACTCCTATCGTAAGCTCCCGCGTCGCAGAAGACTAAAACATCACCGGCTTCGGCGTCTGTTGGCAATTCAACGCCGGAAGCGACTACATCGTGTTCCATACAAAGCCTGCCCAAAAGCTGTGTCGCGCCGCGCCGCAGAGGTTTCCATTTGCCGCTAATCCGGTCTTGATGAAGAATCCGGTGCGGGTAAAAGAAATACATCGGCAGTTCGGCTATCGAGCCGTCAACGACCGCTTCTCTCGGTTCGCCGTCCGAATCCTGAATTTCTAGAATCCGCATCGCAACCGCCATCGAAGGCTGCGCCATAGCTTTGCCCGGTTCGGAAACGATCTCTTTCGCGTTCGGCAGATATTCTCTGGCGAGATTGACCGCTTTGGAAAATTTATCGCCGAAACCGTTGCTTAAATCATCCGGGAACCATCCGCCGCCGATGTCGAGGCATTCGACCAAGCGACCGGATAAAGCCTCAATCGAACTAGACCAGCGCAGCATTGATTTAAACAGATGCCACCATTGTCCGACGCCCACCTGGCTGCTCGCCATATGGAAATGGATGCCGAATTTGGATTCTTCGGGAAGCGTTTTGATCGCTTCAATGAGTCTGCCGAAAATTTCGGGCGTGTCCACCGGAATACCGAAACGCGAAGGAATATTCGGAGTCCGCAGGCGAACGCCGACGGTTTTCGATTTTAATTCGCCCATTTCCAACGCCTCGACCACGCGCCGTAAATCCGCCGTCGAATCGCAGAAAATTGCGTGAAGCGGCGATTCCGGCAGATATTCTTTGCGCCACCATTTGCCGGGACCATTTAAAATTACCTGTTCCGGTTTAAAACCGACTTCGAGGGCTTTATTGACTTCCAGAGGACTGATTGCTTCCGCTAAAAATCCCGCCTCGTATGCTTTCTGAATCAGCCGCGCATCGGGATTTGTCTTGATGCTGTAAGCGTTTGTGATTTTTACGTCTTCTGTGCTGAGATTTTTTGCCAGACGCGAAGCGCGCTCGAAATGTTCCACCGCCGTTTTTTCAAAAAACAAAAACGAAGGCGTATTCACTTGCGCCAAATTAAACCCGGAAAGATCGTCAACAAATGACAAAGGAACTTCCGGCAATTTATTTTCAATGGCTTTCCCATTACCATTTTCCGTTCCGTTTAAATTCATTCCCTGTAGGCGGTTTGCAAAACCCAAAAGCCCGGACGGATGTTTCAGCGAATGACCGATCACGCCGCCCAAAGGTTCAGGCAGCGGCGAAAGAGGAAGTTCCGGGCGAACCGGAATTTCCAGAACGACGCGCGTGAATTCTTCGGTTTCGGCGGGAATTTCACGCGCCGGAATGCTGCTCGCGCCTTCGACCAGATGCGCGGGCATATTGTGACCGGCAATCGTCGCGCCGTGTATCCAAGCCGGAAATCGCGGATTCCACTCCAAAAGCCACAACTGCCCGTCAGCGTCACGCACCATTTCGAGTTCCGCGCCGCCCGTCCAGTTTATCTCACGAATAATTTCACGCAGAGGCTCGGAAATCTCTTGTGGAACTTCCGAAACGTCGCCCGCCCATGTTTTATTCATCTCGGTCAGATCGCGTTTTCGCATCTGAATGCAATAAAGCAGTTCGCCTTTATAAGCGGAAAGCGCGACCGATTCTTCATA
>DATHTS010000965.1:0-2196 GCA_035462935.1 Pyrinomonadaceae bacterium | reverse complement strand
GGAACTAAACTGATTACCGAAAAACTCAAAATCTATCAACAGAGCCAATATAAAATTACAACCGAAATAAATTCTGTTAAATGGACAGAAAAAGAAATTTCAAAAAGACAAGAGAAATTAGCCAGTGTTGCAAAGACAGTTTGGAAGATCACTCAATTATCAAAATAAAAAATATTTATATAGAACAATTTTCAATTCGCACCATCAATTTCGCCGATCAAAACGAAAAAGCGGCGCACGATAAAATGGTCGCGCTGGTCGAACAGATGCTCGAAGCGAAGAAAAATCTGCAAACGGCGCGTTCGGACAGGGACAAGGAATTTTATCAAGACCGCTGCAATGCTTTGGACAGACAGATTGATCGGTTGGTTTATGATTTATATAGTTTGACGCCCGAAGAAATCGAAATTGTGGAAGGCAGAGCGTGATATAATCGCCGTGAGGTGAAAGGAAATGACTCTGACCGTAAACGTGCCGGAAGAACTCGAAAGCAAGCTCGAAGAAGAAGCTAAGCGCAGCGGCGTGAGCAAAGACGAGTTTGTGCGAATCGTTTTGGAGGAGAGACTCAATTTCAAACCGGGGAAACCGAATTTTCCTTCCAAAATTATCGCGACCGATGTGCCTGCCCGCGATTTTTCGGCGACAAGAGAATGGCTTGAAAAACATCGTGACGAATATGACGGGCAATACGTTGCGCTTGACGGCGATAAGCTTATCGCTGCCGGTTTTGACGCGAAGGAAGTTGCCCGAAAAGCGCGTGAGTCCGGCATCAATGGTCTTTTTGTGGGTTATGTCGAAGGCAGCAATCACCCGCCGTTTATCAGCGGAGGTCTTTGGCGGGAATGACTTTTTCGATTGATTTTCAGAAAAGGGAAATTTATGAATCGCTTGACGCGGGCATCACGATTAACGCTATTTTGCGTTACGGGCATTTGGAGACCTTCTGCGAGGCTAAAATTGATACGGGTTCGCAAGTTTGTTTATTTTCACGAATCCTCGCAGATGCGCTCGAAATAGATGTCGAAAGCGGTTACCGGAAAAGTTTTTCAACTCTCGGCGGCGGTGTGTTTGCTTACGCGCACGAAGTCGAATAAGAAACTGTCGGTTTGCGTTTTCAATCCTACGTTTATTTTGCCGAAAGCTATGCCGTCAATAGAAACTTACTCGGCAGGCAAGGCTGGCTCAGGTTTGTGGTTCTTGCTTTGGATGATTATCGAAGCGAATTATATCTCAGTCCTAACATTGAATAATTCTCAAACAATCAGATTTTAAAGGCGAAAATTTATCGGCTTATATTTCGCGTCCAGAGGACGAGATTGATAGATCCGATTTATGATTTATGCCGATTCGCATTCAGAGAAATCGTTGAAGGCAAAGCGTGATATAATCGCACTGAAAGGAGAAAAATCGAATGCAGGCAGTCGAAGGCATTTATCACAACGGACAAATCAAACTGCTCGAAAAACCGAGGAAAATCAGCCGTTCGCGTGTGATCGTGACGTTTCTCGACGGCGAGCGTGATGAGCGGCAAAGTCTTGCTAATATGGGCGAGATTCTCGATGAGGATTTGGAAGCCGCAAGTCTTGAAATCCGCGAGCAGTTTCTCGAAGCCATCGAAAAATCCGGTGAAGAAGTTCAAAAATGAGCGTTTTTGTTACAGATACGCACCCGCTTCTTTGGTTTACCCTAAACAAGCGCGGCAATTTGTCGAAAAACGCGCTTGAGGCGTTTTCCGCAGCCGAAGCAGAGCAAGGATTTATTTACATTCCGGCAGTCGTTCTGTGGGAAGCGGCGGTTCTCGAACGCGGCAGCAAAATCAAGCTTTCCGGCGGTTTCTCACGCTGGGCGGAAGCGCTTCTAAAAAATCCCGGTTTCGGGCTTGCGCCGCTTGAACCCGGGATTATCGGCTTAGCCGTCGGCTACAATTTTAATAACGACCCGTTCGACGCCGTAATCGTCGCTACCGCCGCCAATCTATCTCTGCCGTTGATAACCAAAGACGCGGCAATTACCAGCTCGAATTTAGTGGAAATTCACTGGTAATTTAATCCGCTCCTTTCGATTAGGAGGCGAGTAAAACGCCTATCAAAAGGATTTATCTTTACGGATGCGTCATTTCTTCCGGTTTTACCCATTCGTCGAATTGCTCGCTAGTGAGCAAACCTAATTCAATCGCCGATTCCTTCAAATTCAAAC
>DATHTS010000964.1:0-2174 GCA_035462935.1 Pyrinomonadaceae bacterium | reverse complement strand
TCGGCGTTTCCGACGAGCGTTTGGGCGAAGAAGTCAAAGCTTTCGTCGTTAAAAAACAAGGTGCGGAATTAACGAAAGAAGATTTTATAAGTTGGTGCAAAGAGCAGTTTGCAGCGAACAAATATCCGCGCTATGTCGAATTCCGGGACGAACTGCCGATTGGCGGAACGGGGAAGATTTTCAAACGCGCGTTAAGGGAAGAAGTTAGAAATGAGCAGTAAAGTTAAAGTGTCGGTGCTATTTTTCGGCGCGACGGCTGATGCGGTTGACGAAAGGGAAGTCAAATTGGAATTTGCCGGAAATTTAAAGGCTGAAGAAGTTTATCAGGAAATTGAGAAGAAATTTCCCGCACTTCGGAAAAATTTTGATCAAAATCTGCATTTCTCGGTCAATCAGGAATATGCCAGAGGCGATGAGATAATCAAGGACGGCGACGAACTCGCCGTTTTTACTGCTGTTTCGGGAGGATAGCTTTTTATTGTGGATTTTTACGAACTCACCGATCAGCCGATTGATGTTGGCGAAATTGCCCGCAGAGTTGTTCCGGCAAACTGCGGCGCGACCGTGACGCTTGACGGCTACGTGCGCCGATTTACCAAAGGGCGCGAGACGCTTTATCTGGTTTATGAGGCTTACGAACCGATGGCGCTCAAGGAAATGGAAAAGCTGGTCGGGCAGGCGCGCGAAAAATTTGAAATCGAAACGGCAGGAATTGTTCATCGTCTGGGAAAATTGGAAATCGGCGAAACGAGCGTTGTTATTTCCGTCGCCGCGCCGCATCGGAGAGCGGCTTTTGAGGCTTGCGAATGGCTGATTAAAGAATTAAAAAGGACGGTTCCGATCTGGAAAAAAGAAGTTTATGCGGATGGCGAAATTTGGATGGCGGGAGAGAATAAACCTTGAAGACTAGCAGTCGTTTTTTCCTGCCAACCGCCAACTGCCGCTGCCTACTAATTTTCTCATCTCATAAACATTCCGAAAAAGAAAAACAACCAGAACAGCATCATCAAAAAAAGCGGCAAAATCGTAAGTAGAATACAACCCAGAGTTCCTAGAGATTCGGCATTTACGGGCGGAGGGCAATGCGGGCAGAAATCTTCCTTTGAGAGATACGGGCGTTTGCATTGCTGGCAGAGCTTGAGCTTCACAACAGTAGAATATCAAAAAACACGGAAAAATTAACGGTGAAATGGGAGTGAAAAATGCGGAAAATTTCTGCCTTTTAGCCTCTCGCATCCGGCTTAGACTTTGGAGTTTTAAATGTGATAATCTTTAACGTCCTTATAGCTCCACAGAAGGAAAATCTGGAATAAAAATGGTTGAAGAATTCGCTTTCGACAATACGGAAGAACGCCGCAAAACGCGGCAGAACGGCACGGGTTGGATCGAAGTCATCGTCGGTTCGATGTTTTCGGGAAAATCAGAGGAATTGATTCGGCGTCTGCGGCGAGCGCAGATCGCCCGGCAGAAAGTGCAGGTTTTTAAGCCTCGGATTGACGACCGTTATTCAAGGGAAGAAATCGCCTCGCATTCGGGAATGACGCATCTTTCAAAACCGGTGATGACGGCGAAGGAATTGATGGCGCAAATCGAGCCGGACACGCAGGTGGTCGGCATTGACGAAGGTCAGTTTTTCGATATGGAACTCGTCAACGCGGTGAATGAACTGGCGAACAGCGGAAAGCGCGTGATTATCGCCGGACTCGATCAGGATTACACCGGCAAGCCTTTCGAGCCGATGCCGCAACTCTTGTCGGTTGCCGAATTCATCACGAAAACTCACGCCATCTGCGTCAGATGCGGGAACACGGCGAATTATTCGCAGCGCACCGTCGAATCGGAAGCCCGCGTCGAAGTCGGCGCGAGCGATAAATATGAAGCCAGATGCAGAAAATGCTTTGTGCCGCATTCGGATATGCCGACGGTTGTATAGGTTTTGGTAATCAAATTTTCGGGAACGTATACTTTCAGTGTCCGCGCCAAACAGGAAAGTCTTGTGTCCGAAGCGTCGAACATGGTTCGACTTAAGGTCATAAGCAGCCGCAAACATTTAACCAAAGACAATCTCGTAGACTTGGCGCTTGTGAAAATTGTGCAACTCGACCGAACTGAGCGCTGCGCCGCAATGCTGACAATCATCAGGTGAATAGGTAATACCAGAAATCAGTAAGAAG
>DATHTS010000963.1:0-12705 GCA_035462935.1 Pyrinomonadaceae bacterium | reverse complement strand
TCAGACTCGTGGTGAGCGCCGTGTAAATAAGTTCCGTTATTTCCTTGATTGCCGAAACCGAAATGCCAGCCGAATTTTAAACCGGCTAAAAAAACGACCAAAAGCAAGCCCAGCGCGCTGATTGCTAAAGCAGCGTTACGCCGGAAATTCGGATTCGGTCTTCTCTGCGCTCCAGCAGCAATAGCTTTTTCTTCCGGCTTGATTGCAAACTCTCCCTTTTCGCCCGCCGGTAAAATTTTTGTCGGGATGTGCGATTGATGAATCTCCTCATCGTTAACGGGGCGAATCCGCCTGACATAAAGATTAAAACGCGGATCGCTTCGCAAAGCCTCCAAGCGCGGGTCAACCGGCAGCCAGATCGTCCAGAAATCCCGCTCGACGAAACATTGCTCCAGCCATTTGAAAGCTAAATCCCGCTCGCCGAGTTCGGTGTAAATCAGCACCATATAAATTGCCGGAATATAACGTTTCTGCTTAATTTCTTCAAGTTCCTTGACAATTTCCCGCGCTTCGTCGTTTCTTCCGATAGTTGCCAGCACATAGCCGTAACCGTAGAGCGGCAATGCTAAGCGATCCGATCTTTCGATTGCTTTTTCGAGAGCTTTCAGGGCTTCGTTGGCAACATCGAGATGTTTGACGATCCATGTATAACCCTGTAAAGCGATGTAGTGATTCGGCTGAATAGTTAATGCCTGACGAATTTTGTCGAAAGCTTCCTGAAACTTTCGGGCATTCCGCAGACAAAAAGCATAATTGACCAGAAGTGAAGGCGAAACGGTATTAAGTTTTTCGGCGCGGCGCATTTCCTTAAGCGCCTGCTCGTTTTTGCCTTGCTGACTAAGCAGATGAGCATACCACAGATGCGCTTCGCCGTAATTCGGATTCAGTTCCAGAGAGCGTTTGAAAAGGCGTTCGGCTTCCTTAAAATCCCAATCGTATCCGAAAGCCGTAATTCCGAGCGAGGTGTAAGCCTCAGCCAGAGTGTTATCCAACTCAATCGCTTTTTGCGCCGCTTCTTTCGCCGCCGGAAAGCTCTCGCCGGGCGGCATCAAGCCGAAAACGCTTATGAAATTGTAATAATCGGCGACTCCGGTGTAAGCCAGCGCGAAATTCGGGTCTTGAGCTATCGCTTCATAAAAACAAACCAGAGCTTTGGCAAGTCCTTCGACCTCGAATGTGTGCCAATAAAAACGCCCCCGCAGATAGCATTCATACGCTTTGGCATTGTTCGTGCCGCGTTTTTGAATTTTTTCGCGCTCTTCGCCCGTAAGCTGTAAACTCAAAGCGTGAGCGACTTGCGAGGAAATCGAATCCTGCAAACTGAGAATATCGTCGGATTCCTCATCAAACTGTCCAGCCCAAACGGTTTCGTTGTTTCGCGTTCGGATAAGCTGCGCCGTTACGCGCACACGCTTACCGATGTGCTGAATCCTGCCGTCGAGAACGTGCGAAACATTCAATTCTCGCCCCGCCGCTTCCGGCTCAATCGTGTCGCTGACAAATTTAACAACCGAGCTTGTCGGGCGAACGGAAATAGTTTTCAAATTGCTCAAACGCGAAATCAGCGCGTCCGCCAAGCCGACCGAGAGAAAATCTCCCGTGTCAATATCTCCGTTTGAAGCCGCTTTCCAATGAAACGTCCGAAACGGCAAAACAGCCAGTGATTCCTGCGGCGAGTGAGAATCATCAAACCGCTCGTCCGTTGTCGAAATACTTGGCGCGGAAACCGGCATTCCGTCGAGATAAGCCTGTATATCTCTGGCAAAATCATCGGCAGAAGCGTAGCGGTTGCTCGGCGATTTTCGCAGAGCCTTTAAAAGAATGTTTTGCAGATTGCCGCTCAGTTCTCGCCGCAAAGTTTCGGGTGTCGCACGCCGGTTGCGGCTGACTAAATCAATCGTTTTTTCGTCTTTGTTTTCTTTTTTCGCAGCAATTGGCACATCGCCGTTAGTCAAAACCGTTGCCGGATTTTCCGGCTCTTCCTCGCAAATGACGCGGGCAATTTCATGCGGAGCGCGGCTCGAAAACCGATACGGGCGTTTTCCGGTTAAAATTTCGTAAAGCAAAACGCCGAGAGAATAAATATCGCTCGAAGGCGTTAAAACCTCGCCACGTATTTGTTCGGGCGAGGCATATTCCGGCGTCATCAGGCGCATTCCGGTCAGCGTCGGCGCGAGCGTATCGGCGGCGAGCGCGGGATTGAGGATTTTGGCAATGCCGAAATCAAGCAGTTTCGGCGCGCTGTCTTTTGTTACCAGAATATTTCCCGGTTTTAAATCGCGGTGGATAATTAAATTTTGATGCGCGTAATTGACCGCCGAACAGACATTTTGAAAAAGCTGAAGGCGTTCCCGAAGCGTAAGCCGGTTCGCGTCGCAGTAATGATGAATCGGCTCGCCTTCAATATATTCCATCACAAAATACGGCAGATTGTCGTCGGTCGTGCCGCCGTCCAGAAGGCGAGCGATATACGGATGATCGAGCGTTGCGAGAATCTGGCGTTCGTTGCGGAAACGTTTGAGAATAAAATCCGTGTCCATTCCGCGTTTGATGAGTTTGATGGCGACACTCTTTTTGAATTCGTCGTCGGCGCGCTGCGCGAGAAAAACCGCGCCCATTCCGCCTCTGCCTAACTCACGAATCAAGCGGTATGCGCCGATGCGCCTGCCGATAAAATGCGGCGGAACGGAATTTTCGATGTCCTGACCGAAATCTTCATTGAGAAAACTTGCCAGCGTATTCGAGCCTAAAATCGGCTCTTCGATAAACTCTTCGGCTTCGGAATCGGCGGCAATCAACAGTTCGACCTCGCGGCGCAAATCGTCGTCGCCGTTGCAGAGATTCGCCAGAACGCCGTCGCGCTCCGAAGCCGGAAGTTCAACGACCTGCTCGAAAATTTCCTCGATTTTTTGCCAACGCTTGGAGGACATAATTTTAAGTTTTGAATTTTGAATTTTAAGTTTTGAGTTTAACTCTTTATTTTGAGTTATTAAGGATTTTGGCTCGTTGTTTTTACGATTGATGTCAAAATTTTTATTAACTCATCAACTTCTCTTAACTCTTTTAGCACGTTTATTGAAGTAATATTAGATTCATTAAGAAGCCGGAGCCAATATTTGGTTTCTCTTGCTTCTTTCGAAGCGATTGACATTTTTGACAAAAAATCTTTTCGGCTCTGAGCGGCGGTTGCTTCTTCAACATCTGCGCCAATACTTGTCCCGCTCCGTAAAAGTTGTTTTGATAAAACGAATTCATTTTCGTCTTGAAGCCGACGAAAAAGTTCAATAATCATCAAAGCAAAAGAAAAAGCCTTCTGCTGAATTAAACTCTCCTTCATACTTCAAAACTTAAAACTCAACAAAACTAAAAATTCAAAATTCAAAACTAAGAATTCACCCGGCAATTTCCTTATAAAGCCACGCTTTCGCCAATCGCCACTGCCGGATTACCGTCGGGCGGCTCACGCCCAGAACTTCCGCCGTCTCTTCGAGCGAAAGTCCGCCAAAATATCTTAGTTCAACCAGACGGCTTTTTTGCGGATCCATTTCGGCTAATTTTTGCAGCGCGAAATCCAATTCAATCAGATCGGTCGCCTTTTCATCCGAAATATCAATCACGCCGTCGTCAATCGAGATTTTTTCCGCGCCGCTGCCGCGTTTTCCCGCCAATCTTTGTCGCGCGTTATCAACCAAAATCCGCCGCATCGCCTGCGCCGCGATCCCGAAAAAGTGAGCGCGATTTTGCCATTGCACGCGCGTCTGATCAATTAATTTTATATAAGCTTCGTGAACCAGCGCCGTAGTTTGCAGCGTATGCTCGCCGCGTTCCCGGCTCAAATAGCGATGTGCTATTCGATGCAGTTCGCGGTAAACAAGCGGCAGCAAATTTTCAAGTGCTCCCTGATCGCCTTGGCTCCATTTCAGCAAAAGTTGGGTTACATCGTTGGTTTTTTCCATTTTTTATTGACGGGCTTCGGCTAATCTGCTTGTCTTTAATATTGACAGAAACGCGGCGTATTTTCAATAAAAACGACCTTAATTATTTGAAATTGACTCAAACAGGTTTGCAAAAAAGCCTTACTTTAGAGAAATTCAGGTATCATATCAATTTTGCGGTTATTCAAAAACCAAAAGCCGAAACAAAATATGAGCGCGGAAAACAGGCAAAATAAATTTTACTATGGCTGGGTAATCGTTGCGGTTTCGACGCTTGCCTTAATCGTCAGCAACGGTCTTTCAACTTTAGGAATACCTGTTTTTTACCCCTGGATTCGCGCGGAGTTCGTCAAAAGCGGCGCGGTTGACGCCGGTTCTGCCGAGAGCTTTATTGCAAACGGCGCAACGCTTACTTTTCTGGTTGCCGGTTTTTTCTCGCCCATCGCCGGTTATTTAATTCAAAAATTCAGAATCCGCAATTTGATGATTATCGGCTGTTTCATTCTCGGTTCGGGCTTGCTTCTGCATTCGCAAACCGAACAGCCGATGATTGTTTATCTTTCGCGCATTTTAATGGGAATGTCGCTCGGCTTCGTCGGCGTTCTGGCAAATATGGTCTTGGTTTCAAACTGGTTTCGGCGGCTTCGCGGAACAGCGCTGGGGATTGTTACGACCGGAACGAGCATCGGCGGTTTTCTAATTCCTCTAATCGCCACACCGCTGATTTTAAGCTACGGCTGGCGAACGGCGATGGTCGCCATTAGTTTTTTAATTTGGCTCGTTTTGCTTCCCGCTATAATTTTTTTCGTCAAAGATAAGCCGAGCGACATCGGGCTTTTACCGGATGGCAGTGGTCAGTGGTCAGTGATCAGTGGTCAGCCGGAATTGCCGGAGGAATTTGAAAAATCCGAAGACCAAAGACCGAAGACCGAAGACCGAAGTTTAACTTTAGCTCAGGCATTAAAAACGCCTTTATTCTGGGTTTTCGCACTTTGCGCCGGGCTGATTTTTTACCCGATTTTTGCTACCAGCCAGCAGTTTATTTTATATCTGCAAACGCCGCGAATCGGTTTGTCGCCGGAACAAGGCGCGCTTGCCTTATCTTTGCTTTTCGCCGTCAGCGTCGGCGGCAAATTTTTGTTCGGATTTTTAAGCGATAAGTTTTCGCCGACTCGCGTGATGCTTCTATGCTGTGCGATTATGTTTTCAGCCACGCTGTTTTTGCTTTCCTTAACTCCGATTACTGCTTTTATCTTCTTGATTCCATTTGGTTTAGGCTACGGCGGGACATTTGTTCTGTTGCAGCGCCTTGTCGCCGATTATTTCGGGATGAGAGAATACGGAAAAATTCTCGGCGTGATTATCGTGGTAGAAACTCTCGGCGCGGCAATCGGCGGAAAAATTACCGGAAGATTGGCGGATGCATCGGGCGGCGATTACACGCAGGCGTTTTACATGGTGATTGTTGTAACGGGTTTGGCTCTCGGATTGGTTTTAGTGCTGAATGCCATCTATAAGAAGCGCGAAGTTTTAGTTTAGTAAAGTTAAATTTTCAAAATGAAATTCGGATTGATCGCCGGAAACGGCAAATTTCCTTTTCTTGTTCTCGAAGGCGCGAAAAAGCAGGGCGCGTCGCTTGCGGTTATTGCTATTAAAGAGGAAACGGATAAACGCATCGAGGAAGTTGCGGAAAAAGTTTTGTGGGTCGGCATCGGGCAGCTCGGCAAGATGATAAAATTCTTCAAAAAAGAAGGCGTTTCCAAGGCGATAATGGCTGGGCAGGTCAAGCACGTGCAGATTTTTTCGGGCGCTTTGCCGGATTTGCGGATGGTGAAAATGCTTTGGAATTTGCCGCAGAGAAATACCGATGCGCTGATTGGCGGGGTCGCTTCGGAAATGGCGAAAGAAGGAATAGAACTTATTGATTCGACCTATTTTATTCAAGACCGACTCGCGCAGGAAGGCGTTTTGACGAAAAGAAAACCGGATGCGACCGAGCAGGGAAATATCGAATACGGTTTGCGGGTGGCAAACGAGATTGCGCGGCTCGATTTGGGACAGACGATTGTCGTTCGCGCGAAAGCCTGCGTCGCAATCGAAGCGATGGAAGGGACTGACGCGGTCATCAAACGCGCCGGAGAACTCGCCAAAGGAAAGCTCACGGTTGTCAAAGTCGCCAAGCCTAATCAGGATATGCGTTTCGATGTTCCGGTGATCGGCGTTCCGACCGTTCAAATGATGATCGAGGCTGGCGCGACTTGTCTTTGTTTGACCGCCGGGAAAACTCTTATCTTCGATGAAGAAGAAATGCTCGCGCTTGCCGACCGAAACAAAATCGCCGTTTTAGCGGTTACAGGCGAAACAAAACTACAAAAAATTGCGTAAAATCCGACAAATTGGATGCCGGGCGTTCGAGATTGATTACATCCGATATTGTGCGTTTCGGCATCTGAAAAAGGACATTTTTATTGGAGAACAAATGAGAAAAAATTTACTTGCATTATTTTTAACAATTACTTTTATTCTGCCTTCGGCGGCGCTGGCGCAAACGGCGACTAAAGCCAAATCGCCCGCTTTGCAGGCGGCGCAGACGATTACGGCGGATCAGCTTAGCGATTATCTTTACTTTGTCGCGTCCGACGAAATGGAAGGACGCGACACGCCTTCGCGCGGGCTGGATTTGACCGCGAAGTTTATGGCTACTATGCTCGCGCGCTGGGGAGTAAAACCGGCGGGAGACGTGGTAAAAGGCGAGAAAACCTATTTTCAAAAAATGACGCTTCGCCGCAACGGGATTGAACCGGTGAATACCACCGCGGAAATTAACGGGCAAAAACTTGTTTACGGAACGGATTTTATTGCCAATCCGAGCGGCGGCGCGATTTCAAGTCTTCCAATGGTTTTCGGCGGCAACGGCTGGTTTGTTAAATCAAAAAATATTGACCCGCTCGCAGGAACGGATGTGCGCGGAAAAGCCGTGGTTGTTTACAGCGACAATCTTCCGCGAGGGGTGACATATCCGGATTTGATTGCCAGCGGAAAACACGGCGAAGACTGGGCAGATCCGGCAACATACGCCAAACAAAAAGGCGCGGCTGCTTTGGTTTTCATCGGCACGCCGAGCATTATAAACAACTGGGAAAGATTGCGCCGACAGCGCGAACGCGGCAATTTGTATGTAGAAAATCTGCGCGACACGCCGGGCAGCGGAAACCTTCCGACAATTTATCTTTCGCAAAAGGCTTCGCAAGCCTTGTTTAGCGGCGAAAGCACAGACCTGAATAAAGTAGTCGAAGTTTATACATCAAACGCGCCGTTGACAGCCTTTAATTTAAGCCCGAATAAAACTGTCAGTATGACGGTTGCGGCGAAGCCGGAAATTGCAACGACGCAAAATGTCGTGGCAATGATTGAAGGAAGCGACCCGGTTCTGAAATCTGAAATGGTTGCTATCGGAGCGCACTACGACCACGACGGCGTGAATCCGAACGCGCCGGGTGAAGACAAAATCTGGAACGGCGCGGATGATGACGGTTCGGGAACGGTCGCTGTTTTATCAATTGCGGAAGCGTTGGCGAAATCGCCGAGAAAACCGAAGCGTTCGGTTCTCTTTGTCTGGCACGCGGGCGAGGAAAAAGGGCTTTGGGGAAGCGAGTATTTTGCGAAGTTTCCGACGGTTGATATAAGCAAAGTCGTCGCGCAGCTCAATATTGATATGATCGGGCGCAGCAAAAAGGAAGGCGACACGAATCCGGCGAATGCCGAACTTACCGGTCCGAACGGAGTTTATGTAATCGGCTCGGAAATGATGAGCTCAAAGCTCGGTGAAGTTACGAAATCAATCAACAATTCGTATCTGAAATTAGATTACAACTACAAATATGACGACCCGAACGATAAAAATCGATTCTTTTTCCGCTCCGACCATTTCAACTACGCGCAAAAAGGAATCCCGATTGTCTTTTGGTTTAGCGGTGTTCACGAGGATTATCACAAACCGAGCGACCATCCTGATAAGATTGATTATCAAAAGATGGAAAAGATTACGCGGACAATCTTTTTAACGCTCTGGGAAATTGCTGATTTGAAAGAGCGCCCGGCGGTTGATAAACAGCTTCCGCCTGAATTGACGCAGAGATAATTGCGAAGGGAGCTTTTTAAGCTCCCTTTTTTATTCAATTATCGGTTAATTCATTCTCCTCATCCGGCGTGAAGCCTCTCGCCAACAAATGTTCATAACGAGCAATGAATTTTTGTATAGCTTTTTCCCGGACTTGCGCGGGAGTCAAATTTCGAGGCTTGATTTCTTTTTTGGCTTCGGCTTTAATATCCGAATTTTGTTGAACATCAGTAGTTTGTTCAACATCAGTATTTTCCTCCGAATTTTCAGCAACAGCAGCATTTTCCTCAGTATTATTTACGGTTTCAACATTTACAGCTTCAATATCTTCGCCTTCCAGCACACCGAGTTCTTCCGATTCATCAAGCGAATCACCCGTCGGATAGCTGGAAGAAATTTCTTCCAACTCGTCATCATCCAAGATATTTGAAATGTATTCCATTATGTCTTTAGTCTTTTTCGTATCCGATTTATCAGCGGTCTGGAAAAAACTATAAGCATACATAACGAGCCGCATTTTGTCCCAGCGGCTGACGAGGTTGCTTAAACCAAAATAAAAATCATCGAAATTGTTTTTGGACATTTCCTGATGAATCGAGCTGAAGAGAATGCTGGAAATATATTCTTTTTGAGAATCGGACAGATTTTTGGCTATTTCTGCTTTGCCGCCGTAAAAAATTTTATTTATTGCGGAAGACTCTTCTTCCTCAGATTCTTCCTCTTCGTCCTCATACTCCAATGATTCAAAACTCGCGTTTAAATCGAATGCGCCATCCCAGCGAGTTGAAGGTTCCTCGATACAGCGGATGAGCCATTTGGTTATTGCCGCAAGCTGATTGTCCTTGTTTTTAGTGATTGTTTTCAGCTCATTAATTCGCTTCTTGTAAATAGATAAATCAGCATCGGAAAGTTTTTTATAACCGGAAACTTCGTCGGTTAGCTCAAACTGCTGCGTTTCATTGTTTTTCCTGAAAAAGAAAAGGTATCTTTCGCCAACACCAAGCTTTGAAAACCCTTTGTAACCGTAAAGCGTATATTCGTATTCAGCTTCTTCTTCAATTTCCTCATTTCTTTCCTCGACGGGTTTTTTATTCCTGTAATCCGAATTCGTAAAAACGAAATTCCGTGGCGGTTTACCCTTTAAAACCGAAGAAATTTTAAGGTCTCTGTGGATTTCAATGCTATAGTATTCTTCCTCATCATTTAGGATTTTGCCCTCCTTTTCGCTAATTAGATCGGCAACAAAAATCAAATCGCTGCCCAAATATAGCGAAAGCAAAGTTTTGGGCGGCGGTATCACGGGGCAGGCTTTGGTTGGAATGGGTTTTGACAAAATTAAAGTGGAAAGCAGAAGACCGGCGATTAGATTCAAAGAGAAGGAAAATCGGATTCGTTTTAGCATACGGAACTCCTTTTAAATTTTTTTAAGTATTTATAAAGAATCGGCAACTCGAAAATTAGTTGCTTTGACGCTGAATATTTTCATTCTCTTAGACACCCGAAGGGCGAAAAAGTTCCATTATTTTTTCTGCGCCTGCAAAATTCGATACGCCTCCGATTTGCTCAAACCGAATTCCTTTGCGGCTTTTTTAAGTGAGTTTTTACGGTCAATTCCTTCTTTTTCCAGTTCGGCAACTCTAGAAACCAAATCTTCTGAGCTTTGTCCTTTGCTTTTTGATTTTTGGGCTTCTTCCCGCTCAATAACCAGCACAATCTCGCCTTTCGTTTGGGTTTTAGAAAATCTTTCCGCCAATTCTTCCAAATTTCCGCGAATAACTTCTTCGTGCAGTTTGGTTAATTCGCGAACAACCGCCGCCTTTCGATTTCCTAAAATTTCCAGACAATCTTTCAGAGATTTAGCAAGGCGATGCGGCGTTTCGTGAAAAACGAGCGTGGCGGGAATTTTCTTGATTTCTTCAAGCCGGTTTTGTCTTTCGCCTTTTTTTGACGGCAAAAATCCGCCGAAAAAAACGGAATCGGTCGGCAAGGAGGAAATAATTACGGCATTTACAAAAGCAACTGCTCCCGGAATCGGAATAATCTTTGCGCCGATTTCACTCGCTTTTTGCACGATTCTAAAACTCGGATCGGAAATGCCGGGCGTTCCGGCGTCGGAAACAATCGCAATATTTTTACCTTGCTCTAAAAGCTCCGCTAATTCTTCGGCGCGTTCCGCTTCGTTGTGTTCGTGATAGCTGACGAGTTTTTGCTTGATGGCGAAATGATTTAAGAGTTTTCGCGTGTGGCGCGTGTCCTCGCAGGCTATAAGGTCAACCGTTTTCAATGTTTCAATCGCCCGCAGGGAAATATCCTGCAAATTTCCGATTGGCGTGGCGACCAGAAAAAGCGTTCCGAGCATATTTAAATCGTAGATTGAAAACGGAAAAAGTAAAAGAAGGGAAAAGGAAAAGCCTGAATTCTTTGAACTCAGGCTTTATAAGGCGCGGCTTTAATCAGAAGGAAGGACGTTTTAGCTGCGCCAAAATTTTTCCAAAAGTTAGAATGGAAACGGAAAGTTACTTCGCCAGTCATCATTGCGCCGGTCGTTACCGCGACGATTGTGGTCGTTATACCGATAAGCATTGGCAATCTGGCTCAAATCCTGCCGAATTCTATTCCATTCGTTTTGAATATTGTAGCTGAAATTAGCGCGGCTTAAAGCCCGGTCAAGCTGCGAACCCAATTCCAAAACGCGGCGCGCTTCGGATGCGCTGTCGCGTAAATCGCGCTTGCTGTCAAACCTTCTATCCAGGTCTCTCGCCGCATCTGCAAACCTGTTCGCCATATCGTTCAAACGGTCTTCGCCACGGCGGTTGTTGTAACGGCTGCGGTCGAGTTCGCGGTCAACGCGTTTTTCAAACTGCTTGCTGCGGTTGTTCAAATTTTTAATCGTTGATTTCAAAGCGCGGGTGTTAACTGAACTGTTGCGATAATAATCGTCATCATTACGACGATTGTCGCGCCACTGCGCGGAAGCTATTACGGGAAGTCCCAAAATCATCAAAGCAAAAGCAAAAAGGGCTGTAAATTTCTTAAAACGGTTCATTGTTTTTCTCCTAATTTATCTTAAATATCAACACCGGAGTGTTGTTTGCTCTTAACTAAAAGCAATGACCGTGCCAAATTGAGGACTGAAAAGAAACTTCTTTATTTGCTTAATTTAAATTTAAGATCGTTTCTGTCTTAAATTCATTTTTAACGAAGTCGTTTGCTTAATGCCCCAAATGGTTAAAAGAAAAAAGGCGGTCGGTTGTTATCCGCCGCCTGATCAAATTAAATTTCAACTCAAAAATTATTCCAATGCTTTTGCCGCGTTCAGCCTTCCGCCGTTTTCGACTTTCCCGTTTAAAACATCGAGTTTATCAACGGATTTTAAGAGCCGCTCGCGTAATTTTTCGACTGAAAGATCCGGCTCGTTTGCCAGAATCAAAGCTGCGACGCCGGAAACATACGGCGTTGCCATCGAAGTTCCCGAAGCCTCGCGGTAATTTCCGCCAAGCCAGGTCGAGAGAATATCTTTTCCGGGCGCGGCGATATGCACGGTTTTCGCTCCGTAATTTGAGAACGAAGCAAGATTGTCGGTTCTATCCATAGCCGCTACGCTGACGACGTTAGGCAGTTTATAGCTGGACGGATAATGCGGTCGGCGGTCGTTGTCGGTGGTGGCGTTTCCAGCCGCCGCGACAAACAAGATTCCTTCTTCGCCCGCCGCGCGGATCGCGTCTTCGAGCGCCCTGGAATAAGTGGTCGAACCCCAGCTCGCGCTGATAACGCGAACGTTCACGCCGTTGCGCTTGCGGTCAATCGCGTAATTGATGGCTTCTATGGCGTTTTTGGTCGTGCCGAAACCGCCGCGCCCTAAGAATTTGAGCGGCATAATCTCGACTTTCCAATTAATTCCGGCGATGCCTTCTTCATTATTGCCTTCCGCGCCGATGATTCCCGCGCAATGCGTTCCGTGACCGTTATCGTCCATCGGGTCGCTCAGATTTTCAGCGGCGTTAAAACCCTGTGAATCGTTGAAAGTTCCAAGCTCGCTGTCAACGTATTGCGGAACATTGTCCGGGCGAAACCACATATTGGAAATCAAATCCGGGTGCGTGTAATCAACGCCGCTGTCCAAAACGGCAACCACGACTTTATCGCTTCCGGTGGTTTTCAGCCACGCTTTGAGCGCGGAGAGATCGGCTTTTTCCTTTCCGCCGTTCTGCCCGCTGTTGTTCAAAGCCCACTGCTCATTAAACATCGGGTCATTCGGCAGATTGGTTTCAGGCGGATTTTCACGGCGAAGATATTCAGAAGGCGCGAATTTATCCGTCGGATCAAGTCTGATTTCATAATTCGGTTCGGCGTAAAGCACCAAATCCGTCATTCGGGAATACTGTTCGGCAACCGCTTTCGCATCGGCGTTATCGAGGTCGTCAATAGCGAATAAACCTTTGACGGATTCGATTTTATCTTCCACGCGGTCGTTATTTTTCGCCGCCAGCTTTTTAACTTCGGCTAAACTCACACCGGAACGGAATTTAACCAAAATTTCCGGCTCGCTGTCTTTGCTCGAACGCTTGACGGCAATCGGCTTGGAACTCGTTTTGGTTTCAATTCGATTAAACCTGTTTGATGTCTGCCAAAGTCGAATTTGTCCGAGAA
>DATHTS010000962.1:0-3237 GCA_035462935.1 Pyrinomonadaceae bacterium | reverse complement strand
AAATCTTTTAACCTGCAGGAAACCAAAAGGGAAGAAGTTATAAATTTGTTTGAGCAAAATAAAAATTCGGTTTCTGAAACGGCTTGGGCGTGTTTTGTCTATTCAATGGTGCCTTATTTGGGAATTCTTTTCATCCCGCTCACCTTCCTTATCGGCGGTTTCGGTTTTGCCGTTTCATTTCGCCAACCGCATCTCGGCGGCAGAAAATTATCGCTCGTCAGCATCGGCTTGAGCTTTGTCGTTCTGGCAATCCAGATATTTTTGTGGTGGCTTCTTTTCATCATTCCTGAAATTGGGAAACAGATCTAGTGAGCAGTGAGCAGTGAGCGGTGAGCAGTGAGCGGTGAGCAGTTGGAGGAATCGTGATAGATAAACCTCATAAAAGGTTGATTGCTTGGCAAAAATGTATGGATTTGGTTGTGCTGATCTATGATTTGACCAAGAGCTTTCCGTCAGAAGAAAAATTCGGCTTAGTTTCGCAAATGCGCCGTGCCGCGATTTCCGCTCCTTCTAATATCAGCGAAGGCGCAACCGACCGCTCGCCTTTATAGTTCGTAAACTTTTTAAGCGTTGCAATCGGTTCACTAAATGAACTTAGTACTCAATTAGAAGTCTCGTTCCAAGTCGGCTATTTAAGCGAAGTAGATTATAATAAAGCCCAAGATTTAACCGATGAATGTCTTAAAACAACTTTCGGCTTAAAGAGAAGCATCGAGCAAAGAATCAGGTAAACTGCTCACCGCTCACTGCTTACTGCTCACTAAAAAATATGAAAATCGCCAAAATCGTCAAATCAAACTCGCATATTGATTATATTGGGCGCGTCATTGACGAACTCGACACAGCAACACCGCCAGAGGCGGAAGATTACGGTTTTGCACAATTCGTTAGTCTTCCTCTCGGAACTGAAGAAATCGTCGGCGTCATTTACAATTCGATTCTCGTCAATCCCGAATACGCCAGCTACGGACCCCGCCTTAGCCCAAAACCGGAACTCGGAAATTTCAGCCCGGATTATCTTAATGAACAAGGCTTTTTAATCGGCATTCTTCTTCTCGGCACGAAAAACGGGAGCGGAAAAATTCTGCATGGCGTTCCGCGCAAAGTTGTGCCTGCCGGTCAGGACGTTTATAAGATCGAAGCCGGAGATGTGAAAAAATTTCACACGGATGAAAACAACTGTTTGCAGATTCATTATTACTCGCAAATCGTCGCTCACGCAGGGCTTTTTGCTGTTCCGCTTTTAGAGGCGATTATCGAACAGCTAAGTTTGGATTGCTCGGAATCCGACAAGCAAAGACTCGGTGTTTTGAAACAAACTTTGTCGTGGCAACGCACGATGGGCGGAATGCGTCTATGAATTAATTCTTTTAATAAAGATTTCAAGGAGAAGCGGGTATGAAAAAAATTGCTTTGGCGTCAATCGTTATCTTTTCTTCGATAGTCGGTGTTTTTGCCAACCTGGAAGACAAAGAAATCCTTCTTCTGCGTAAACAGATAAATATTTCCGATAGAGAATTAATTCGTAGGAACAAAGACGAAAAATTTCCTGCCGGTCATTCATTGAAAGTTTTTTTAGCCGTAAAGCATAACAAGGGAAGCAAAAACGATTTTGAAGAATGGGTTGCAAAGTGGAATACAAAGGACAGCGGAAAATACGGCAAACTTGAAATTGTTAATACAATTGAGGATGCCGATATCGTAATCGCTCAGTTTGTAACAGAAAGCTCAAAATATGTCGGAGAAGAATCTGTCACCGTCGGTACTGTTCCCCGACCGGGCGAAATAAAGCCGAAATTAAGAGTCGAATCCGAGCGCGGTTACAAGCCCTTGCATCTTCCGGTTCGTTCTTATTTACTTGTTCGTTCAGATAATATGTTGACAATTGTTTACAGCGATGTGGAAACAAGCATTATCGGTGAGCAGCAATATAATCCCGACTTGCGTCTTTGGAGCTCATTAGAGAAAAAAATGAGAGAACGTTGAGATAATTTAAAAATCACAGAGGTAAATTCCAATGAAAAAATTAATATTAGTATTTAGTCTTATTGTTAGCTGCTCGATAGCGGCTTCCGCTCAGCCGCGTCAGGCGGAAAAAGCTCAGCCCAGCCCGACGCCCGTCGTCAAAAGAACCGCGCCCGAATCCTTCAAAGCCAAATATCAAGGCGGAATGTTCGGATACAGCCAAAGGGACGAAGGAATTCTTAAATTTGATGATGTTAATGAAAGACTCGTCTTTTTCGGCGAAGACCAAAAAGAAAAATTTGCCATTCCTTATAAAGCGATGCTCGTAGTTTATCCGAGTTCGAGAAAGGTTCAATCGGGAACGGGCAGAGCCGTCAGTCATATTCCGGTTCCCGGCGCAGCAATCGGCGGAATGTTTATGAAAAAGAAAAAGAATTACCTGATTATCCAATTCCGCGACCCGGATGTTGAAGTGCAGGGAACGACGAGTTTTTTGCTTGATACGGACGAGTTGCTCGAATCGGTAATTCACACAATGGGCGAAAAAGCCGATTTGACGCGGCGCGGAGACGCTTATTATCGTCCCGCCGAGCCGAAAAAAGCCGTGTTATAAACGGCTAAGAAAGAATTATCGCCCGCTAATTACGCGAATTTACGCGAATTTTTGAAAGCAAAAGCCGGAAAATGACTTTTATTTCCTTATTCGCGTTTTTTCGCGTAATTCGCGGGCTAATTTCTTAATTCAAATCGCCGAAACGATGCTGCAAAATCGCAGCAATCGCAATCGCCGCCGTTTCCGCCCGCAAAATCCTGTCGCCGAGCGTTATGATTTGAAAACCGTTTTCCTTAGCCGAATAAATTTCCGAATCTTCCCAGCCGCCTTCCGAACCGATTACGGCGGTTATTTTTTTATCCGATTTGATTTCGGAAAAGCTTTCCCCGCCTCTTTCGGCAAATAAGATAAAATTTTCACCGCTGAGACGCTGGGACACTGAGATTTTTAGAAAATTTTCAAAATTGATGGGATTTTCAATCTGCATCAAATCGGCGCGACCGGATTGCTTGGAGGCTTCGAGGACGATTTTCCGCCAGCGTTCGAGACGTTTTCCGGCGTCTTTCAGTTTTACATCCGCGCGTTTTGTATCGAGCGGAATCAGCTTTTTCGCGCCGAGTTCGACCGCCTTTTGCACAACCAAATCGAACTTTTCGCCTTTCAAAAACGCGACCGCCAACGTCAAATCCAGATTTGACGTTGGCGCGGAAGGCTGGATT
>DATHTS010000961.1:0-16447 GCA_035462935.1 Pyrinomonadaceae bacterium | reverse complement strand
AAACCCTGATTTTTTCTTATTTTTGATTTCGAGTAAGTTTCGTTGAATTAAGTCTGTTGTTGTTGGCGAAATTAGAAACTTGCCAAAGTATATAATAATTTTATCTCTAATTTTTAAATCAAATATTAGTTGTAAAGAGGTTATATCTGCTACTAATTTGATATTATCTGCTGATAGAATTGAAAGCGTTTTGTTTAGTTCACCTAAATCACCGCTAGAACAAATAAAATTAATCCCTGTAGAATACCTTAAACTGTTCGACAAATCGAAACTTGAACTTCCAAGCAATTCAGCTAAAACACCAACAGTTAGCTTCCTTTGTCTATAGAGATTAAAGATTTCATCTCTCTGGCTAGAATTATTAGCTATAAGGTCCCAAAATTTTTGGGAGTGTTTTTTAAACTCTTTCGGATTTTCAGGATTACCTACATAGATTTGAAATAGTCCACCATGATCGGGAAATCTCTTTTCATAGTTTCCCATAGTTTCATGTAAGGCATATACATATTTACTTTTAATTTCACTAATTTTACTTATTTCCTTTGTTGCATTTGTCTGTCCAGTAGCGACTTCATCACCTTTACGTTTTCCAATCATTTGTTGAGCTAGTTTATGTTGAGAAGAAATTTCATTTTGTTGGAAATTAATATCTGAACGTTCTTCAATTACAAACCATTCTTTTCTGCCTCCTTGATCTTCTAAGCAAACAGCGGAATCAACGCTTACTATTTTATTCTGTAACCAAGCTAGATTATTCTTCTCGTAATTGAAAAAGGTCGTAACATAAAATAAATGTGCCTCAGGTTCATTAAAATACTTACGTCGAAGCTCATACATTAAGTCGAAACCTTCTTTTAACTGGTTTCTTACGCAATAAAGAAAAACTAGTTTATATCCAATTTCTAAATTTACTTCATCAAAATTTATTTGAGTTTTAAGAAATTGATCAACCTCGTCAAAATTAAAGCGACGGTAATGAATCCAAGCAATACGAAGTTTTATTTCTAAATTATCAGGATTTTCCTTAAAATATTCTTGATAAGCTTCTAAAGCACTTTGTAAATCGTTTATTTCTTCGTAACAAGTTGCTTCAATTCCAATAAAGAGAGGAATTATTCCATATTTTGCACGAATTGAACGACAAATTTTCAATGTTTCATTATAATCTCCCGCTTTATAACTAGATCGCAACAGCATTCGAGTTAAAGATGTATCTTCTTCTGGATTAGCAATAGCTCTGAAACAATCCGCTGCAAAAGCGAATTGTTTTAATCTAAAAAATTCATCACCAAGACTAATAATCTCTTTAAATGATGTTTCTGAATTTATTTGTTCTTTAGCTTTTATTAAAATTTCAAGTGCGCTTTGCTCATCCCCTTTATTAATTAGGATTTGAGCAGAAGCTGTAAGAGTTTCTATTTCGTTTGGATATTCTCTGATAAGTTCTTTATAAATTCTTTCAGCATCTTCACTCCGTTCTAATAAAGAATAAATTTCAATTAGTATTTGTCTCGCATCTCTTTGTAGCCTGGGTATTTCGGTTCTCTCTAAAAAATTTTCTAATAAATCAATAACTTCAAGAAATTTATCCTGCGCCATCAAAACATCAGCGAGCATTAAAACTGATTCAGGGGCTTCTTTTGAGTCTAAAATGCTTTTTAATAATGACTCAGCGCCAGAAAAGTTACCTTTTATGGATTCAAGTAAACCTAAATGTTTGAATATAAGCGGGTCTGTAGGAGCAAATTGCTTTGCATATTCCAAATCTTCTTTTGCCCCTACAAAATCTTTATTTAATCTTTTTGCAATACTTCGATTTATAATCCAGTGATAGTGTGTTTTATTTAAGGGACTATTTTTAATCCTATTCCAAGCATTAGTATAGAGTTCAATTATTCTTATTATTTTCTTTTTACTATCTTCATTGACTTGACCAAAGGCAACTTCCGAGCGTTTTTCAAACAAAGATTCGAGCATTGCTGTTGCCAAACTTCCCTTAATATTTGGGAAATTTTCATTATCATTAGCCTCAGCTTTTTCAAACCATGAAATTGCATCATTCAATCTATTTTCTTTGCGTGCAATTAAACCAAAGACAAAAGCTATACCTGACTTTTCATGAAAAGAGTTTGGAACAAAATCAATTGCCGCATCAACTGAATTAGCATATTGAGGAAGTTGAAGCATAACGGCATAAGCAGTTGTATTAGCAGGATTTTTTTCTAATGCTTTTATGCCAAATTCTTCAGCCTTTTGAAAATCTTTTAGTAGTATATAAGCTAGGGAAACATTAATTAAAGCCTTTTCATCATCCGAATTATACTGAAACGCCTCTATAAAATATCTAGCAGCTTCATCAAAATCTTCTAATTGATAAGAAGCCCAACCAAGATTTGCTAATAACCTAAATTTAACTATTGATGAAGCAGTATTCCAAATACTACTTTTTATGTTATTTAATATACTGATAGCCTCAGCTAACTGAAAGTTATTTACTAAGTCACGGGCGTTATCAATTTGACCTTGATAAATTGAGTCAAGAGTGATTTCCAAAAAGCGACTTTCATTTGGCAGGTTAATTTCATTATCATTTAATAACTTATCTGTATTTTCTTCTACTAAGAAACCTTCTGGATTTTTCTTGATAATTGTTAGAATTTCTTTGGTCTCACGTGAAATTTCAGCAATCTTTGGTTCTATAAACGGATTTGACCCTAAAAGCCCTTTATAGTGCTTTTTTATAACTTCTTCGTAATCCCCTAATAAATCAACAATATCGTTCCATCCGAGAACATCAACGGCAAATAAATCCTGCTTAAGATGCTCAACCGTTAACTCTCTTGCCTTTTGCTCTACTGCTACATCCTTCTCTCCAGTGGTCACTAGAATCCAGTGGGATAATTTAGGTTCAAATGTTTTGGCTTTATTTGCTTCTTCAATTAGCTCTTTTACAGAAACTTTTTTTCCAAAATTTTTATCTTTACCTTTGCATTGAATACCTACCCAAGACGCCCCTTGATGAGGTCTTCCCCAAATATCTACACCATTCTGTTTTTGTCCACTTCTACCATTTTTCTTGGCATAGGGATCATTCCAAATGTGACTCCATAGGTCCCGACATAAAGATTCAAAATCTTGCCAATTTGCAGGTGATGGAATGTTATGACTAGAGAGATTGGGCATAGGTAATTTTATAGATATTATTAAGGCTTTGGACTAAATTATAACATCAATTTGCAGATATTTATCGAGTAAGCCATTATGTAAATTCAAACTTGTAAAGTGACTTATTGCGACAAATTAATGTTGAAAATACAATGCAAAATTAATTAGAAAGCAATATTTTAATAACATAACCTTTAATATTATAACTTCAAATCAAAAACATTTATGCACTATCACTTAATCGGAATTTGCGGCACGGCTATGGCTTCGCTCGCTGGAATGTTACAGGCGCGCGGGCACAAAGTTACAGGCTCAGACCAGAATGTTTATCCGCCGATGTCAACACAGTTACAGGAACTCGGAATCGAGATAATTCAGGGCTACAAGGCGGAAAATGCCGACATCGGCGCGGATTGCACGATTGTCGGGAATGCTATTTCTCGCGGGAATGCGGAGCTTGAAGAGGTTTTGAACCGCAAGCTGCTTTACCGCTCGCAGGCGGAAGTCGTGAAGGAAGAATTTATTCGCGGGCGGCGGAGTTTGGTTGTTGCCGGGACGCACGGGAAGACGACGACGACGAGCATTGCGGCTTGGGTTTTGGAGGCGGGCGGGCTGAATCCGTCGTTTCTGGTCGGAGGAATCGTGCAGAATTTCGGGGCTAGCTTTCGCGTGACCGACAGCCCGTTTTTCGTCATCGAGGGCGACGAATATGACACGGCTTATTTTGATAAAAAGCCGAAGTTTATGCATTATTTGCCGGAAATCGCTATCGTCAATAATGTCGAATTCGATCACGCCGATATTTACCGCGATTTGCAGGAAATCAAGTTTCAGTTTTCGCGCCTGATGAATCTCGTGCCGGGAAACGGGCGTTTGATCGTCGGGATTGATTCGCCGGTGGCGCGCGAGGTTTTGGAGGAAATGAGCGGAAAACTCTTTACGCAAATCGAGACCTTCGGAACTTCGGATGATGCAAAATGGCAGGCGCGTTATATTGATTTTTCGGGCGATACGACGCGCTTTACGGTTTTCAAGGAAAATCATAAATGGGGCGAATTCGAGACGCATCTGATCGGCGAATTTAACGTGCGAAATTGTCTCGCCGTGATAATTGCGGCGGATGCGTGGGGAATTTCAAAAGAGAAAATTCAGGAAGCGTTTCGCACATTCAAAAGCGTGAAAAGGCGCGTCGAAATTCGCGGCGTGGAGCGCGGCGTTACCGTGATTGACGATTTCGCGCATCACCCGACTGCCGTGGAAGAAACCTTGAAAGCCTTGCGGATGAAATATGCGGACAAACGCCTGATCGCCGTTTTCGAGCCGCGCTCGTGGAGCTCGCGTCTGTCGGTTTTTCAAGAGCCCTATACGAAAGCCTTTACTTATGCCGATTATGTGATAATCGCGGGCGTTTATAATACCTCCAAAGCGAGCGAACTCGGCAAAGTTTTGGATACGGAAGAACTTGTCAAAGATATTTCGATGCAGGGCAAACCGGCTTTCAGCTTTCCAGATGCCGACACGATTGTTGAGCATCTGACGCCGGAATTACAGGAAGGCGATGTCGTGGCGATTATGTCAAACGGCGGTTTTGGCAGGATTCACGACAAGATTTTGGATGTATTACGCGAAGAATAACTTTTATTTCGATTTTTTCCTGACGTAATAAACAACTCCCGTATGGTCGTCGGAAAAGAAAAACGAATTGGCGTCAACTTTCATAATATCGCACGGGCGACCGTGAACGATTTTTCCCTGCAAAAAGCCGTTTATAAAATCCTTTGCCCGCTCGCCTTTCCGGACAATCACGATTTTATAGCCTTTCGCCAAATCCTTGTCGGTCGAACCGTGAAGCGAAATGAGAAAGGAGTTTTTGATTAGCTCATCGGTGTTTGCATCGTCGAAATAATCGAAACCCATTGCCGATGAATGCGCGGGAAAATAAGCATACGACGCGGGAATATTTCTACAGGATTTTAAACGGCTGTATTTCGCATCACGAAAAATTCGCCCGTTTGATTGATAACACGATGCCCAGCCGTAGTCCGCGCCGTCTTTAAGCGCGTAAAAAGTTTCGTCAGGCTTGTTTAAACCGAGATGGTCTGCGCCTTGATTTGTCGCCCAGAGAAAATTTCCGATCCATTTTAAGCCGACCGCGTTTCGTAATCCTTTGGCGAAAATGCGCCGGTTGCTTCCGTCCGGGTTCATTTCCAAGACCGCCGCGCGAATCTCTTCCTTTTCTTCGCAGGCATTACAGCTCGAACCGACCGAAACGTAAAGTTTGCCGCTTGGCGAAAAAGCGATTGTGCGCGTCAGATGCCAGCCGCCGTATTTGTAGCTCAGACCGTAATCGGGAAAGGTCGCTAAAACCTGCGGTTTCGTGTCGGTCGGTTTTGTTTCGCCTCTTGTGAATCTGCGGCGCCTTAATTTGTCGGTTTCGGCGAGATAAAACCAATCCTGCCCGTTTTTGTCGGTGTAAAATTGGACGCTGTTCGGATTTTTCAGATTTGTCATATACGGAACGACCTTGCCGAATTTTCCCGTTTTCGCGTCGAATTCGTCGAGGATATAAACCGCGCCTTTCGCGTTGTCTGTCAAATTATACATATCGGTTACGAAAATTCTTCCGTCAGGTGATTTGGCGAAAAAACGGACGCGCTTTAAGCCTTCGGCGGCGGGAATGATTTCGTATCCGGCAGGCAGATTTAAGTTGAATGTTTTGCCGTTTTTCAGCGCGATTTTTTGCGGCGCGAGTTTCGGCGGCTGGGAAAAAACCGAAGAGCTAAAGACAAGCAGGCAGATGAAAAGAAATTTGTATTTCATTTTTTTACCGTTTATTAACTACTCTGTAAAATAAATTTCTTAAAGTTTTGAGTCCCGCCTTCAGGCGGCTTTTCCTAAACAAAATGCCTAGCTTGTGCAGGGACTCAAAACGCTTGAATATTGTTAAAGAACTTAATTTACACTGTATTAACCGATTTCTTCTATCTTCATTTCATAAATAAGCTTCTCAGCCTTTTCGAGGTCTTCCGGTTTTCCCAGAATGACTAGAATATCGCCCGCCTCGATACGAAAATCCGCGCCCGGCGTGATTTCGGTCAACCCGTCGCGGACGATTGCGTTGATGGTTGAGTTTGTCCGCTGGCGCAGATTTAATTCGCCGATTGTTTTGCCGACCGCTGCCATATTTTCACTTATCAGAATCGTTTCCGAAGAAATATTCGAAAAGGCTTCGGTCAAGCCCTGCATTTCGAGCAGAGGAGTTGAAGATGTGCGCAGCATTTCGTAACCTTCGCGCCTGATTCTGGCAATCTGTTTTTCAATTACGTAACGCGAAACGCCGTATTCCTGCAAAACGCGCGAGAAAATCTCGATGCTCGTTTCAAATTCTTCCGGGATCACCTCGTTTGCGCCGAGATGCATTAAATCGTTCATTTCGATCAAATAGCGCGTGCGGACGATAATGTGAATCGAAGGATTTAGCTCACGCGCCAGTGAAACCGTGTGGCGCGTCGCCGTCGGGTCGGAAATCGCCAGAACGATAATCGAGGCGCGGTCAACCCCGACGTGATGAAGAACTTCCCGCCGCGTCGCGTCGCCGAAATACACTTTTTCACCCTGCGCCTTTGCTTTCCAGACGGCTTCGGCGTTCATTTCCAGCACGACATACGGAATTTTTACCGATTTTAAGACTCGCGCCAGATTTCGCCCGTTTAAGCCGTAGCCGACGATAACGACATGTTTTGAAACCTCCGGCTCGGCATCCGAGATTGTTTCGTGAATAGAAACATCCGGCAATTTGGCTTTTAGAAAAGACTGAATAAAATAGCCGAGACGCGGCGCGAGCATAATCAAAAACGGCGTGGCAATCATTGAAATAATCGAAGCCGCGAGAAAATTCTGGTATTCCGCGCCCGACAGCAAACCTTCGGCAACTCCGGCTTTTGCCAGAACGAAGGAAAATTCGCCTACCTGCGCCAAACCGAGTCCCGTCATAACCGCTACGCGCAGAGAAAAACCGGTTATAAAGATGACCGCTAATATCAATAACGCTTTTCCGACTATCAAAAATCCGACATACAGCAAGACTGTGGAAAGATTTTCGCCTAACGCGCCGAGCGATAAAAGCATTCCGATTGAGATAAAAAACAGGCTGTTGAAAATGTCCCGGAAAGGGAGGATATCGGCGACAATCTGATGCGAGTATTCGGATTCGGAAATCGCCATTCCCGCCAGAAACGCGCCCAGAGCCAGAGAAATCCCGAAATGCGCGGCTATCCAGGACGTTCCCAGACAAATGAGAACAACCGTGATAATAAAAACTTCGGGACTTCTAAGGCTTACAATATGTTTCAGCAAAAATGGAATAGCCGTGCGCGAAACAAAAATAATCCCGATAATTGCCAGACCCGCCGTCCCCAAAGTTATCGCAACATTGGTTGGAGAAGTAGCCTTTTGACCGCCGAGAAGCGGAATCAGGAGCATCATCGGAATAATGCTCAAATCCTGAAAAAGCAGCATTCCGACGCCGGCGCGACCGTGCGGCGCGTCAATCTCGGCGCGTTCGACATAGCTTTTCAAAACAATCGCCGTCGAGGAAAGCGTGAAAAGAAAACCGTAAAAAATCGCCTGATTTATCGGCTTGCCGTAAAAATAAGCCGCAATCGAAACAACCAGTATTGTAAGAACAACTTGGAGCCCGCCGCCGAGAAAAACCAGCCGCTTCATTTCCATCATTCGTTTCAGAGAAAACTCCAAACCGATGGTGAAAAGAAGCAAAATCACGCCGATTTCCGCCAGAACTTCGATGGCTTCAAGCTCCTTCAAAAGTCCTAAGCCGTAAGGTCCGATGATTATTCCGGTCAGCATAAAACCAACTAGCGTCGGAAGTCGCAAGCGGTGGCAGATGAAAACAATCGGCACTGCTGCCAGCAAGATTAGAACCAGGTCATCGAATATAGGAAAAGAATGCGGCATATCTTAGATTTTAATCTAAAATAATAACCGACAATACTAAGTATGTGAAAAAGGGGGAAAGTAAAAATGTGAAAAATCAGAAAAGGAAAAAAGCAGCTTTTATTTCAAGCGACAAACTTTTCCCCTTTCTACACTTTATTTAAAATGACGATATTCGCCCGGCTTTCGGCTTCATCCAAAAACTGCTCAACGTCGCGCGAAACACGCTCTGCGGTCAGTTCTTGCCTGATGCGGACGCGCACTTCGTCCAGCGGCGGGAGAAGAAGACCGGGATTGTCGCGGCGAAAATTCGGCGTGTAAACATCGCGGTAATACTTTAGTTCATCTTCCGGCGTGATAACTACAAACGATTCAAAGCGGAATTTCACATATTTTTCGATTGCTACTCTCTGCTCGATAATCTGCTCGAAATTATCGTCGGTAACCGACTCGAAACCGACAATGTTTAATCTTCTTTGAAATTCAGCCGTTGAAGGAAACTGAGCTAAAATGCGCTTGATCTCCGCGTCTATTTCCGCCTTGGTCGGTTCGCTGTATGGAAGACGCTGCGCTTCAAGCGCAAAAAGGCGCTGGTCAATAAGCGTCTGTAAAGCGCGGTTTAAATCTTCCGAAGTCGGCGGCGTGAGTGAAACGCCGGGCTGCATAGCCAACTGCCAGAGCAAATCCGAATAAGTGATCAGCTCGGTTCGCACGCTGTCGCTGACGGTCGCAACCGTCTTGTCAACGATTTCCTGCGCTCTAGTCGGCGTTGAAAAAATAAAAAAGAGAGAGATTAAAATACCGAAGCAGAGAATTTTTTTTTCGATTTTCGATTTTTCGCTCAACATAACAATCAAATTTGATTTTTCCCTTTATTTGATAAACTGTCAAATATTATCCGTTAAACGATTGTTAAAAACATTGACAAAATGTTAAAAATCCTTTTTAATTAATCAGGAAGTTTTTAAACTTCTCATTTCAAAGAATTTCCCACCGGTCAGACGGTAAAATCTCATAAAGGTTAGCAAATCAGCAGTTAAAACCATAAATGTTAGCCCCGAAAAGAATCAAACAAGACACCAAACAGGTGGATTCTTCAAGCGAGTTGAAGTTTATCACCGATCTCGGACGCAGTCTGCTCGGGCAGGTGCATCCGCGAAAGGTGGCGCTGCGCGTCGCCGAAGCCATCAGTCAGGAATTAAACGCGACCGTTTGCGCCGTAACGGTCGAACTCGGACACATCGGCTTGATTAGCTGCGCTTTTGATGCTTCGGACAATGAAATCAGCGATTTTCTCAACAAGCCGCGATTTGAAAAATGGCTGGAACTTTTGCCGCCCCAGGTTTCTTATCTGAATGAAAAGAGCGAAGAATTTTTACTCGAATCCGAAAACCACGCGCTCGAATACGTTTCGCCTCTGCACATCAACGGCGAAGTAAAAGGCGCGATAATCGTCGGTTTTGACAAAAAACAAAAATGCACGGAATCAGCACGGGCGCTGATTGACGCGGCGGCGCAAATGGCGGCAATGAGCATAAATCTTTCGGCGCATTACGAAGCGACGATAAATACTTCGGTAACCGAGGCGAAGGAAGAACACCGCAAATTCACCGAAGCCGTTTTAGACGCTCTGCCCGTTTCGCTTTATGTGATTGACCGCGATTACCGGATTGCGATGTGGAACAAGCACCGCGAAGTCGGGCTTCAGGGAATTCCGCGCGATGTCGCCATCGGACGCAATGTTTTTGAAGTTTTAGCGAAATATCCACAGGGAAAATTACAGCAGGAATTTGAAAGAGCTTTCCGCACCGGAAAAATTGAGCGCATCGAACAGCGCACGACCGACGAAAGCGGCACGATTAAATATTGGCTTGTCAGCAAAGTGCCGATGCGGAACGAAGCGACGGACGAAATCACGCACGTCATCACGGTGGGCGAAGACGTAACGATGCGCGTCGAAGCGATTCACGCCGCCGGACGCGCCGAAAAGCTCGCTGCCGTCGGTCGTCTCGCGGCTGGCGTGGTTCACGAAATAAACAATCCGCTGGCGACAATTTCCGCCTGCGCCGAAGCCTTAGAGTCCCGCGTGGAAGAAGGAACATTCGGCGAATCCGAAGAAGTCGCAGACCTGAAAGAATATCTCGGTCTTATCCGCAGCGAAGCCTTTCGATGCAAGACAATCACGACAAATCTCCTCGATTTCAGCCGCGTGCGTTCAGCCGAACGGGATTTAGTTGATTTAACCGAAACGATCAAATCCTCGGCACGGCTAATAAAGCATCAAAAGCGCGGCGTAAATATCGCAATCGAATTAGAAATTGAAGAAAACGTCCCGCTCGTCAATGCCAACGCGGGACAAATCCAACAGGCGATAATCGCTCTGGCAACCAACGCGATTGATTCGATGCCCGAAGGCGGAACGCTCACCTTTCGCGCTATTTCGCAAACCGGTCGGGTTGTGATTGAAGTTCAGGACACCGGCAGCGGAATTCCGCCCGAAGATATGTCGAAAATTTTCGAGCCGTTTTTTACCACCAAAGAAGTCGGTAAAGGAACGGGTCTCGGTCTTGCCGTTTGCTACGGCATTATCAGCGAACACGGCGGACGTTTGGGCGTTCGCTCAAATGTGGGCAAGGGGACAACGTTTTCAATTTACTTACCAGTGGAGTAGAGAGTAGAGAGTAGAGAGTAGAGAGTTGAGAGTTGAGAGAAAACTGTTAATTCTGGAAGAAAGGAATGGCTGGATTTAAAAAATTTGAAGAGATAGTGGCTTGGCAGAAGGCGCGCAAAACCGCTAAGTTAGTCTACAAAGTAAGCTTAAGTGATAAATTTACGAAAGATTATGGCTTGCGCGACCAAATCAGGCGTTCTTGTGTTTCAATTATGGGAAATATTGCTGAAGGACAAGGAAGATATTCAAACAAAGAATTCGCAAATTTTCTTAATATTGCTCACGGTTCAATTGCCGAAACCCAATCGCATTTGTATATTGCTCTTGACTTAGACTACATTAATCAGACTGATTTTGAAGAAATTTATAATTTATTGGACGAAGTGGCAAAAATGACCATGAGTTTAACGAAACATCTGCGAAAACCACAAGTAGAAAATTAAAAGACAACATTAATTACTCTTTACTCTCTACTCTTAACTCTTAACTAACAATTATGGCAAAACTATTAGTAGTTGATGATGAAAGCAATCTGCGGCTCGTCGTGCAGAAGGAAATGAGCCGACAGGGGCACGAGGTTGAAACGGCTTCGGACGGCGAAGCGGCTTGGGAATCGCTCGAAGCGCAGGATTTCGACGTGCTTTTGTGCGATATAAATATGCCGCGTCTGGACGGCATCGGACTTTTACGCCGTCTCAGGGAAAAGAGCCAGAATCCGCCCGAAGTGATTATGCTGACCGGGCAGGCGACGGTCGAAAGCGCCATCGAAGCGATGAAGCTCGGCGCGTATGATTATTTGACCAAGCCTTACCGCATCACGGAGCTTGCCGTTCTGGTTACGCAGGCAGCCGAAAAGCAGAAGCTCAAGATTGACAATCAGCGCCTTCGCGCCCAGCTCGAAAGAACGAATCAAAACCTCTCGGAAATTATCGCTCACTCGCCGCAGATGAAAGAAGTTTTGCGTCTTGTCCAACGTGTCGCGCCATCCGACACTTCAGTTTTAATTACCGGCGAATCGGGAACGGGAAAAGAGCTTATCGCGCAGGCAATTCATCGTCTCAGCAAACGAACTGACAAAACTTTTATTGACTTGAACTGCGCCGCTTTGCAAGACACACTTTTAGAAAGTGAGCTTTTCGGACACGAAGCCGGAGCGTTCAGCGGCGCGCGAGCGCGCAAACTCGGACTTTTCGAGCTTGCCGACAGCGGCACGCTTTTTCTCGACGAAGTAATGGAAATGCCCGCGCAGCTTCAATCAAAACTGCTCCGCGCTCTGGAAACGCGCTCGTTTTTCCGCGTCGGCGGCGTAAAAAAAGTTGACGTTGACGTGCGTTTGGTGGCGGCAACCAACCGCAAAACCGAACAGGCTCTGGCGCAGGGAATTTTCCGCGCGGATTTGCTTTATCGCATCAATAGTTTCGAGATAAATATTCCGCCTTTGCGCGAGCGCCGCGAGGACATCGAACCGCTGGCGCGGCATCTCCTGCAAAAAATCGCCGGAGCAAACGCGCCTGAGCTTTCGCCGCAAGCGGTTGACGCGATTTGTTCATTTAGCTGGACGGGCAATGTCCGCCAACTGCGAAACTGTCTCGAACGCGCCATTTTGCTTGCCGATAACGGCGAAATTACAACTAAAGAACTTCCGCCCGAAGTCGTTCACCAAACCGCCGCGCCTAATGTTTCCGTCAGCTACAGCACGCCGAAGGAAAACGGCAGCGCCTCTTTCGAAAACTCCGCGCCGACGGCTCTCAAAGACATCGAACGCCGCCAGATCATAACCGCCCTCGAACAAACCGGCTGGCATCGCGGCAAAACGGCGGAGCTTCTCGGCATTTCGCCTTCGACGCTTTATCGCCGTTTGAGAGAATACGATTTAGAAGCGCGGTAAGAAAGTAAGAAAAGAAACAACGGATTAACACAGATGAACACGGATTTATTCTTCAAACGGTTCAATCAAATACAAATCTTGTCCGGCGCGTTTCACAATCAAAGTGTCAGGATGATTTTGATAATTTTCCAGATGGAACTTGTGAAAATCTAAAAATCCGAGATTAACTCGGCGACAAGTTTCCTCGTTTATTTTTGAAGCTAGGGTAATTTTATACCGGTTCGAGATTTCGCCTCGTTCGTCCAGTCTTCCGGCAAATGCAACGTGTGCGAGATGCGCTGCGACGCAGAGATTTGCTTGCATCTCGCCGGATTCGGCGACGAGCTTTCGGACGGTTTCGAGCGGCGCGTAGCCGTATCGTTCAATCATCGCGCCGTGCGTGTCGGAAATGCATCGGAGATGCGGCGCGTAGATTATCAATTCGCCGCCTTCTTCAATAATTGCGCCGAGCTTGTAGCTCGCTTTTCCGCCCGTCCAAAGCTCGTCGTAATGAGCGTCGAGCAGGGCAACGACGCGCCGGAATTTTCTGCCCGTGTATTTGATGTGAACCCGACGGCTGATTTCCGCCGCGCGACGCAGGGCAAGCCGAAAATCTCCCGCAAAAAGCGCGTGGGTTTGCAGTTTGTTATTTTTATCGCGGGAAGTAACAGTTGAAAATGAAATCACTTTTGCCGAAATAAAATCCGCCGCGGCTTCGATCAAACGGCGCGTCGGCGTTTCGATTCTGCCGATTGTGTTTTCGATGCCGACGAGCGCGCCGAGCCAGTGCGTCGCGTGAGTCAACTCCGCGCCCGAAACTCCCGGAAAAAAGTATTTCGCGCCGCCCGCAAATCCGGCGACTTCGTGCGGCATGACGCCGCCGAATATCAAAACAAAATCGTAATTTCCGGGCGCGAGCAGCTTGTTTATCGTCAGCGTAATTTCCTGCGAAATTATGCCCCCCGTAATTTGCCCGATTGTTTCCGCATCGAGTTTGCCGATAGCAAAAAGATCGTCGGGTTTGTCCCAATTATGATCAAAAACTTGTCCCAAATTCGGAATTTCCGACAAATTTTTCACACCGATTTTGGCAAGTTTTTCCGCCTCTGACATCGGCGCGTGCGTTCCTTGGGCGACGAGCGCGTCAAACTTTTTCGTCTTTTTTGGGGCTAGAATCTCAGCCGCGATTGGAAAAAGCAAATGCGTTACGTCGTCGCGCGTTTTGTCGGGAATGATTGCCAAAACGCGCGAATTTTCGGGAATCGGAGAAAGCGCGGCTTCGGAAATTTCGCGCAAATCCGAAACGGATAAATCGGCTTCAGGCGAGCCTTTCCCAAAAATATTCCGTACAATTCTATTTCTCACATTTGTTATTATGAGCGGACACCGATCAAATCTAAAATTACTTCGAAAAGTAAATTTCAAGCGTTTTGAGTCCCTGCTTTAGCAGGCTTTGTTTAGCGGGCAGCCGCCTGAAGGCGGGACTCAAAACGCTAATAATTTTCACGGAAATACTTACCGAATTCTTCCATCTCAACTTTTCCTCCGACAACTAAAGGCGTTCGCTGATGAAGTTTAATCGGTTGAATGTCTAAAATCGGCTGCTCGCCGTCGCTCGCGGCTCCGCCGGCGTGTTCCGCCAAAAAAGCAATCGGATTGGCTTCATACAAAAGCCGCAGTCTCCCTTCAGGATATTCGTTGGTCGCCGGATACAGAAAGATGCCGCCGCGCAGAAGCGTCCGGTGAAAGTCCGCGACCATTGAACCGATAAACCGCGACGAATAAGGCTTTCCCAAAGCTCCTTTTTTTATTTGTTTGACAAACTCGACATACGGTTTCGGAAATTTACCGTTATACGCCTCGTTTATCGAATAATAACTTCCTTGCTCCGGCATCCGAATATTTTCGTGTGTCAGAATATACGAGCCGATTGAAGGGTCGAGCGTAAAACCGTGAACTCCATTCCCAACGCTGTAAACCAATACGGTGGAAGAACCATAAACAACGTATCCGGCGGCAATTTGCTTTCTGCCTGTTTGTAAAATCCACTTCAGCGGTTCATTTTCATCCGTGTTTTCCGGGCGGCTAAAAATCGAAAAAGTCGTGCCGATGGTAACGGCGACATCAATATTTGAAGAGCCGTCAAGGGGATCGAAAACGATAGCGTATTGAGCGTCGGGCGAAAAATGCCTCATCACTATCGGCTGCTCGTTTTCTTCCGACGCGATAACACCGACGCTTTTACGATGGCGGAAACAGTTTATCAGCGTTTCATTGGCATAAACATCCAGTTTTTGCTGAATCTCGCCCTGAAAATTGGTTTCATCGAGCGGACCCAAAATATCAACCAAGCCGGCGCGCCGAACCTGCGCCTGAATCAATTTGCTGGCGAGAACGATGCCGGACAACAGCCATTGCAGTTCGACGGTTGAGCCGGAAAGCTCAATCTGCTCCTGAACAATATGCTGCTGGAATGTCGTAACCATCTGCTCGGGAAGTTTAAATTAGATTTGTTTTTAAATCGGATAAATAAGTGTTGCGCTAATATAATCGGCGAAGTATATTACTTACCTTTAGTTTTTACAGGCTGACTGCTTTTCCCGCCGTTCTCGTCGGGATTGCTGTAATTCAGAGCGCCGAAACTATCAGCTAATTCTTCCGCCTGTGCTTTCTGGGCGAGCAGTAAATGGTCGCGCATCGCATTTCGCGCCGCTTCCGTATTCCCCTCGCGTATAGCGCGGAAAATTTGCCGGTGCATTTCCGCCGATTCCTTCAAATCGTGAGCGCGATGCACGGTTTTGCTTCGTATGTCGAACAGAATGCTCACTACCATATTCATCAGAGCCGTAATGATCCGGTTGCCGGAAGCGGCGGCAATCGTCTGGTGAAAACGCATATCATGAACGAGATACTCTTCCGGCTCGTCAAGCGTGGCAAACATTTCCGCTAGCTCTTCCGCCAATACCGCAAGATGTTCGCTGGACGCGCGTTCAGCCGCCAATCCGGCAATCGCCATTTCCAACAGAAGACGCGCTTCAAACATTTCGGCGGAAGAAAATCCGTGCAAAGATGCCAAAAGGCGCAAAGGATTGCTGTCGAGCGCGGGCGAAGCGTCGGCTTCGACGACAAAAGTTCCCGCGCCCTGTTTCGATTTCAAAACGCCGACCGCCGCGAGCGAGCGAATTCCCGCGCGGAGCGTCGGGCGCGAAACACCGAGCTGTTTGGCAAGGTCGCGCTCAGGCGGCAGACGGTCGCCGGATCGCAAATCGCCGCGATGAATCATTTCGCGCAGGCGCGTTACAACTTCCTCGGCGGTCGTTCCGCCCGAATCGTGATCAATCGCTGAAAAAATGTCCTGTTTTATTTCTGACATCTGTTTTCTACCCGTTTGTTTTATAGTAACTAAGTTATTTTACTTTGTCGAAATTTTTTTGAATTGATTTCTACTATTTCGGAGCAGGCAGCGGCTCGGCAAAAACCTTAATCAGAATCAGGGAAAACTCTTTTCCGGGAGTGTTAACGCGAAGATGCGGAGTGCCGCGCGGAACGACAATTAAATCGCCTTTTTTAATCTCAAACGTCTGCCCGCCGACAATGCGCGCGCTTCTCCATTCGCCTGCGCTTATTTCGCGGGGATTTTCCAGTTTTCCGCCAAGCGTCAACTGCGCGCTGCCTTCTAAAACGTAATAAACGTCATCCGAATCGTCGTGAGATTCCGCTTCCGCCGTGTCGCGCTTTTTGTCGTGCTGCACGGCGACACGAAGCTGCGTTCCTGCTCCGCCCGTTAAATC
>DATHTS010000960.1:0-5005 GCA_035462935.1 Pyrinomonadaceae bacterium | reverse complement strand
GCCCGACGAGTTTTAAGAGGTTTTCCGCCGCGTAATCGCCGACGCCTTTTACTTTTTTCATTTCTTTTTTAAGCTCTTGCGTCGGTAAATCCGTATTAAGCCACGCTTCGGGATTTATTTTTCCGGCTGTGACCGCTTCGGCAATCTCGGCAAAATATGGCGAGCGATAACCGGCGCGAATTTCCTCGCGGTAAAAATCCGGCGAAACGCTTGCCATCGCTTCGGCGGTCGGAAAAGCGCGTTTGCAGTTTTCAGTCGGCTCGCCTAATTTTTCTACTAAATTTGAAACCATTTTCTTGGTTAGGCTCCACGAGCAATTAGTTGTGCAAACGGTTTTTATCAAATCCTCGAAAACCGTCGGCGAGCGCAGAATTCTGCCCGCATTTTTCTCCGCCATCCAAGCCAATCTTTTTTCCTTTTTCGTCAGCCGGTAGAAATCCTTCAAATCATCGTCAAGCCGCAGGATATGCTGAACGTCTCGCAGGATTTTCGCAGAGGCTTTTTCGTTTAATTTGTCGTCGGAAATCTCGATTTTTAGTTTCCCGTCTTCGCTGCAGACAGTTGCGGAAACCGGCTGGCTAAGATGTTCATTTTTAAACACATAATTCAGACGCCAATTTTCTATATCCAATTCAAACGGCAAAAGCTCGCTCCAGCCGTGGCTGTAAACGGTTGTGGCAAAATTAAAATTTTCGGGCATTTCAAGAAAAAGTGTCGTCGGCATAATAAAATGATACTAAAAAATCCTGAAAAAAGTTTTATATTTTTCGGCTAAACAAACCGTTTAACCGTCTAAGACTTACGAAAGCGAAAAACGTCTTTTAGAATTGCACAAATCGTGAAAGGCTGTTAGAAAAAAGCCTTGTTTTTTTCGGCAAAAAAAGCTATAAACTAAGATGCCAAGCAATCATTAACGACTTTTTCCCGCTTGTCGTTTGAGCAGTTTTTTTTCAGTATAAAATTTAATCTTTAAATAAAGAAATCCTTGGAGGAAAGGGTATGATATGTAATCGGACGCGCTTTTTGACGCATTTTTTAAGCGCAGGTTTTGTCCTTCTCCTGTTAATTTCCCCTGTTTTTGCTCAGGAAGACCCGAACCCGGATTCACCGACGCCGGTTTTAATCAGCAAAACGAAATCAACCGGCGCGTTAGTTAATTCAATCGAGAAAACTCCCGCGCGCGCGCTTTTTAACAGAACCGAAGAAAAAGCCTACGCTTACGGCTCGAAAATCACTCTTTTCGTGACGAATATCGAATTAATGAACGGCGAAGGCGCAAACGCTTTCCGCGTTTATGTCCAGGATCAAAAAGGCAGGCTGTATCGCTTTCCCGTTTTGGATATCGAGCCGGTTCGCGGTCTGGAATGGGTTTACGCTTTGACCGTCAAGCTTCAGGATGAAATCCGTTTCTGGGAAGAAAGACCGGCAAAAGGCGATGTTCTGGTCGGCGTTACATGGCGCGGATTGGCGAGCAACCGGGTTCGTCTGAGTTTAGACAAAACAGGCGGCTTAATAAAAGATGATTTAGGCGCGAAACCGACTCCTTTTCCGACCGAGCCGATAAAAAAATTGGAAGAATTCGACAACCCTGATTATATTGGCTATAAGCATTCCGGTGACCGCATTAGATTTTTAGAACAGGCGACATTTGGTCCGACCGTCGCGCTCGACCAGCGTATCCGTCGCATCGGTTTGCGAACGTGGCTTGTCGAACAGCTTGAAGCGCCTTATCCGAGCGCGTCTAATCCCTATCCGAATATTCCGCTTTTACCGGTAAACATCCAATCGAATTGTTCAGCCGATCCGGCTTGCGTGCGTGATCATTACTCAATGTATCCGGTGCAAAACTGGTTTTTCAAAGAGGCGCTTTACGGCGAGCCGCAGCTTAGGCATCGCGTTACTTGGGCTTTAAGCCAGATTTGGGTAATTTCCGGCGTGGACACGCAGCAATCAAGCTGGATGCTCGCATATTATCAGCAGCTCGGCAAAAATTCGTTTGGAAATTACCGCCAGTTGATGAAGGATGTTACGCTCAATCCGGGAATGGGCAATTATCTGGATATGGTGCGAAGCACGCGGCAAAGCCCGAACGAAAATTTCGCCCGCGAGATTTTGCAGCTTTTCTCCATCGGGCTGTTTATGCTCAATCTGGACGGCACGCTCCAACTCGACGATAATGGTCAGCCGATTCCTACTTACACGCAGGAAACCGTCAACAATTTCACCAAAGTTTTCACGGGCTGGACTTTATGCGAAGTTACCGGACCGGAATGCCCGAACCGAACGACGCAAGGTCCGAATTACAAAGACCCGATGCGTCTTATTCAAAACAATCACGACATAACGGCAAAAACCTTGTTGAGCTATCCGAACGCCCTCAATCCGACAATTCCGGCTGGAATGAACGGAAATGCGGAACTCGAATTGGCTTTGGATAATATCTTTAATCATCCGAACGTCGCGCCCTTTGTCAGCAAACTTTTGATTCAGCATCTCGTAACCAGCGACCCGACACCGGCTTATGTTGGTCGCGTAGCGGCGGTTTTTAATAACAACGGTCAAGGCACGCGCGGCGATTTGAAGGAAGTCGTGCGGGCGATTCTGCTTGACCCGGAAGCTCGCGGCAACGTCAAAACCGATCCGAATTACGGCAAACTGCGCGAGCCTGTGCAAATCGTTACCAACTTTTTACGCCAATTTAACGTTCGCTCAGCCAATTTAAGCCAGCAAAGCGACGGCGTTATCAATAATTTGACCGCGCCGCTAGGACAGAATGTGTTTAATGCGCCGACGGTTTTCAATTACTACTCGCCCGATTACGTAATTCCGGGAACGAGCCTGCTCGGACCCGAATTTGGTATCCGAACAACGGGAACTGCGATTGGCGTTGCAAATGTCATCAACACCATGACTTTCGCTCGCATCAACGCCAGCGCAAACGCGCCGCTCGGAACAGCCATAGATTTGAGTGAAATGACCGCGCTTGCGCAGAATGACCCGACGAGCAATCAACTGCTCGACACGCTCAACCAGCGAATGATGCACGGCACGATGTCGCCGCAGGTGCGCGGCGCGATTTTGACGGCGGTGCAGGCTGTTCCGGCAACCAACCCGCAGGCTCGCGCTCAACAGGCGATTTATTTGATTGCGACTTCCTCGCAATATCAGGTTCAGAGGTAAAGCGATTTTGGATTTGGGATTTGGGATTGCAGATTTAAGCAATTTTCATTCGCGGCAAAATCTTAACCGAATCCGCTTTGAAAAGGAGATTTTATGAAACAGACGAGACGAGATTTTTTAATCAAAACAGGTTGCGCTTTGAGTATGACGGCGCTGGCAACGCAGGTCGAGCATTTCGGATTGATGAGCGCGTTGGCGCAAAAGGTTGATGATTACGGCGATTCAAACGCGCCGGGAGATTATCGCGCTTTGGTCTGCCTGTTTATGGCGGGCGGCAACGACGGCAACAATATGATTGTTCCGAATCACAACAGCGCGAGCGTCAGCAATTATGCCGCTTACTCTGCGGCGAGAAATACACAGGGTTTGGCAATCGCTCAAAACGAGCTGCTTCCGATTACCGTTCCGCGAATGGGCAATTTAACTTACGGACTACATCCGAGTCTGGGATCGGTTACGGGCGGAATAAACAACGGCATTCACGAACTCTGGTCGCAGGGCAAAATGGCGGTGGTCGCCAACTGCGGAACGCTCGTCCAGCCGACGACCAAACAGCAGTATCAAAACCGCGCCGTGCCGCTCCCCTTCCAACTCTTTTCACATTCCGATCAGGTTTCACAGTTTCAAGCCGGGCGTTCCGACACGCAGGCGTTCACGGGCTGGGGCGGCAGAATGTCCGACCGGATGACTGTTTCAAATAATCCGAGCGGTTTGATTCCGATGATTACGTCAATCAACGGCGCGCAGCTTTTCACCGCCGGTCAAACGACTCTGCCGCTAGCGATTGCGAGCGCGACCACGTCTTTAAGTCAGGTTTTAAATCCGCAAGGCTACAACACTTCAACAACATCGCAGGCGCGAATGGCGGCTTTTAATCAGCTTCGCACGATGGATTTGGATTCAAATTACGTCAAAGCCGCAAGCCACATTACCGATCAGGCGATGCAGGCAAATCAAGCTCTCAGCACATTTCAGGAAGTAACCGTCACCTTTCCGAATACGGGAATCGGAAACCAATTGAAACAAGTCGCCCGCTTGATTAAAAAGCGCACCGAGCTGAATGTTAATCGGCAGATTTTCTACGTCCAAATCGGCGGTTTCGACACGCACAATAACCAGGTTGCGGGTCAAGCAAATCTACTTTCCCAATTCAGCCAAGCCGCCCGCGCTTTTTATGATGAAATGGTGGCGCAGGGCATCCAAAACGGCGTAACGCTTTTTACGATGACCGATTTCGGGCGCACCTTCAATCCCGCCGGAGCGGGCGGAAGCGTCGGCAGCGACCACGCCTGGGGCAATAACCTTTTTGTCATCGGCGGCTCGGTTTTAGGCGGCGATTTTTACGGCTTGAACACAAGCAACGGAACGCCTTACCCGACTTTGCAATTCAACGGTCCCGATGACGCTGACAGCGGTTCAAATGCCCGCGGGCGTTGGATTCCAACAACTTCCGTCGAGCAATACGCCGCGACTTTAGCGCGTTGGTATGGTCTTTCAGAAACGGATATGCCGTCGGTATTTCCGAAGATAAATAATTTCTCGAATACCAATCTCGGCTTTATGACAGCCTAAAATCCGAGTTTAATTAAATGTAAAGGCGAAGAGCTTATTGCTTTTCGCCTTTTTTCTTAATTTATCTTTTGGGTTAAAATTTAATCGAGATTCAAAATTTTGGTTTCTATTTTTGGGTATTTTTCAATTGAAAGGATTTAAAGATTAGTGAATTTACCGAATTATCTGACATTGGCGCGAATCGTAATTGTTCCTCTACTGGTTGTCGTATTGCTCACGCCGGTTGCAGAAAGCTGGTTCGGCATCAGCAGTT
>DATHTS010000959.1:0-8817 GCA_035462935.1 Pyrinomonadaceae bacterium | reverse complement strand
GTAGATCTTGCCGTCGATCACCGCCGAACCGCCGCCGCTCCGCGGGGTCGGCATCGGCGCACGCTTGACCCAGCCGCCGACCTTCGGATCGTGAACCCAGACGTCCGCCACGTATTTCTCCGGTCGTCCTGTGCTCGCGCCGTCGATTTCACCGCCCATCATATAGAGCTTGCCGTTGACGGCTTTGATCGTGGTGTGGTGGATCGGCTGGGGCAGGGGCGGACCCAGCGACCAGCGACCCGTAGCCGGATCGTATATCTGAACGAGGTTGGACGGGAGCCGCCCGGGCGGATAGCCGCCGAGCACCCAGATCTTGCCATCGAATTCCGCGACCGCATGCTCGGAGCGAGGGAGGGGCATCGCAGCCCCCATGCTCCATCCGTCGAACTCCGGCATTGCACCTACGGGGGGACCTTGGCTCACCCGATCGTTCCAGGTCTCGCGAAGTTCGTTTGCCTCGACAGGCGTGGACCGATTTGGCGGTGGTGTTGTACCACCGCTTCCAGGGTTTTGCTGTCCCATCGCGGTCGTAGCGAGCAGAAAAATGGACGACAGCGCGCAGAGCAAGAATCTAGATGCCAAAGGCGCACGGGTTTTTCTAATCATAGCTCAATAAGCTCCTAGTAGATGTCTGTAGTCAGTACCAGCTGACCCTCCGAAAAATCAGTACGTGCAGTTTGACCAAAATTTGATTTTGGTCAATAGTAGTAAAATAAATCATTCTATGACATAAAGCAACCTTTTAGAATTGTTAAAAGATGATTCAAACAAAATTTCTTGACACTTTTGGAGAAATATCTTTTCCTCCGAAGCGGAAATGATCCGGGAAATTGGTTTATTTATTACCCATGTTAAAATTTCGCACACATTTCGCACACAAAACTAAAAAAGACACCTGTGTAGTGTCTCTAAGTTATTGATTTTATTGGAGGCGGCGATCGGAATCGAACCGATGAATAAAGCTTTTGCAGAGCTCTGCCTTACCACTTGGCTACGCCGCCGATTTGATTTGGGATTTTGGATCGGGGATTTGGGATTTGTTTTTGTCGAGTCCAAAATCTTTTTGAAAGAACAATTCTGTCTATAATCAATTAAAGCGACGCTTGATTGCCAAAACGCCGCTTTTAAAAATTTTGGAGCGGGAAACGAGACTTGAACTCGCGACTTCGACCTTGGCAAGGTCGCGCTCTACCACTGAGCTATTCCCGCTCACTTGCAAATGTATATTCTACTTGTTGAGATTTTTTTGTCAAGTAACCTATGAAAATCCATTTTCGTTCAATCAAAGAGGCGGATTTCCAGTTTTTATGGCGGCTTCATAATGCGGCTTTGAAGGATTATGTCAAGAAAACTTGGGGCTGGGATGAAGAATGGCAGAGGAAGAATTTTTTGGAAAATTTTAAAATTGCCGACGGCGAGATAATTGTTTTTGAAGGGCAGGACATCGGGTTTTGGTGGGTGATAGAAAAGGAAAATGAAATTCTGTTGGCTTCGATTCGGCTTTTGCCGGAATTTCAAAATAAAGGTATCGGGACGGGCGTTATTCGGGATTTGCTGGATAAAACAAACAAGCCGGTGAGTTTACAGGTATTGAAAGTCAATCCGGCGCGAAATTTATATGAGAGGCTCGGATTTGAAATTGTGGGTGAAACCAAAACACATTTTTGGATGAGAAGGGAATAAATTGGGAAACCACCCCGCGGCTGAAGGCACGCCCCTCCTTGAAAAAGGAGGGGTGTTTTTGTGTTTCATTTTTTGTCTCTCTTGAAAACTATTGTCTAGCCTGTGTCATTGCCCGCGCAGGCAAAATCAAAGGATTTTCACCCGGGCGAATCGTTACCGGGGAGTTCCAGACGGAAAAACTGTTGCTCGAAGTGGTAATCCCGAAAAGGTAATAGCTATCAGGCTGGATGCCTTTGATTTGCGCTTTTCCGCTCGAATCGGTTGTAAGGCTGTGTTCAATATGGTTGTTTATGGCGGAAAGCGCTTTTGTTCTAAAATCATTGTAGCGATCAGGATATAAAACCGATAAACCGAATGAATTAACCATACTTTGCCCGCTAATCGGTTGTAAATTGGCTTCATTTAAAATGCTTTCCAAATCTTTATCGAGCAGGTAAAATTTTTCATCCGTGACGGGGCGAGTCCCGCCGTTCGGATTGGTTATTTTTACTTCGAGGCTGAGCGTTCCTCTATCCGTTGAATCTGGAATTTCAGTTCTTGTAACTTCGGTTTGACTCTGCGGCGGAATTGTTTGCGGCGGAGCAGTGGTTGTTTCGGGAGCGGACGGCACAATCACTTGGCTCGGCTCGTCGTCAATGCGGGTATTTACGGTTTTCGTATTCGCAGCCCGCTTTTGAGCGGAAAGATCAACGTTAATATTTCTCTCATCCGGTTCCTGATTCCGGTAAAGAGCGACCAGCGTGAAAAGCAAAAGAACGCCGATGACGACAATCGGAATTAAAACCCATTTTGGGAAAGTTTCCCTCTCGATGACCGGCGGCGGGACGGTTTCCCTCACGACCGTCGGCGGATCAAGCGTTGCAAACGGGTGTCCGCAATTCGGACACGCAACCGCAGATGCCGAAACTTCCTTTCCGCATTCAGGACAAATAATTAAAGCCATTTATAAAAATCCTCCTTTAATAAATTAAATAATAGCATTTTCCGTGCCGTAAAGATTATATTCTATCAAATTTTGAAAAACAGGCGGGTTAAACGATAATAAACTACAAAGTGTCGAACGAAACCCCGAATACATCAATCCGATTTTTTATTAAACTTCGGCGCGGTTTGAATTTGATGCGCGACAAGTTTGCCGGCGCGCTGGATGTCGGTTTGGAAAGAAAAAAGGAAATTTATATCGGATTGTCAAAATCCGCCACAATGCGCGACCTGGTTTACTGGCTGCAAATTTTTATGGCGGTCGGGATAACAACTTTCGGGCTGGTCTTAAACTCTCCGGCGGTAATTATCGGCGCGATGCTCATTTCGCCCTTGATGAACCCAATTTTATCCGCGGGTCTCGCGTTTGCGACGGGTGATTTGGTTCTCGGATTGCGGGCTATTGTTAATCTTTTCTTCAGCACGATTTTGGCTGTCGGCTTGGCAATTTTTCTGGTTGCCCTTCTTCCGTTTAAGGAGATGACGACGGAAATTGCCGCCCGCACCGCTCCGAATACATTAGATTTGGGCGTCGCTTTGTTTGCGGGCGCAATCGGTTCAATAGCGACCTGTCGCGCGGTAAAAGGCGCGGTCACATCAATTCCCGGGGTAGCGATTGCCGTCGCTTTGATGCCGCCTTTGTGCGTTGTGGGTTACGGGTTCGGTTTGGCTCTGAGCTTGAATTTCAATGAGGGAATTCGCATTGCGCGGGGCGGCGGACTGCTTTATTTGACCAATCTTGTCGCCATCACTTTTATGGCAATGGTAGTTTTCGCGCTTTTAAGAATAGACACCTCGAAGGTTCGAGAAGTTATAAGTCGTTGGCGCGAAGAAGACCGCGAAAGCCGCTGGTGGCTGCGCCAGATTGACCGGGTTCCCGGACTTGAAAAAGCGAGGGAAATCCGCAGTGTTACGCTGCGTTTGGTAATGATTTTGCTGCCGCTTTTGCTGATTTTTATTCCTTTAAGTCAATCGTTTTCCAAATTAAAAGAGGAATACGCCGAAAAGCAAAGAGAAAATTTAATCGAACAAAAGGCAAGAGAGCTTTGGGTGGATTTTTACGCAAATGGAAAGGACGGCACAGCCAGAAGTTATCTGGATGAATTAAAGATAAAGGAAAAGGACGAAAAATTGGAAATTTACCTGCGCGTGTTCGACAATGCGCCTTACTCGTCTAATGAAAAAAGCGAATATAAAAAACTGCTTGCCTCGCATCTGGACCGCCATTCCGATTCTATCTCGCTTTATTTGGTAGAAGTTCCGACCTCGGCGCGGAATGTAATCCAGCCAATCGAAAAACCTCTTCCGCCGCCTCTCGCGCAGCTTCAAACGGATTTTTTGCAAAGACTCGAAACCTCTTTATCAGGTCTGAAATTGCCGGAGCATTCCGCTTTGGTAGATTATCGCTTAATACAAAATCCAAACGGCGATTCGATTTTGCAGATTTTTTATTTTAGCCGCCGCGAGATTGATCCCGATGCGCGAAGTTTGATAGACGCTGATGTCCAAAACAATCTGGATTTACCTAATTTACGCGCCGAATTGCTGCGCGTCCCCGCCGAAAGTTTTCCAATCGTATTTGAAAAGGTAAACCCGAAATTAAAGATTGAGAACGTCAGTCCCTGGGAAAATGCGGCTGCTTTTCTACAACAACACTCGCGTTTGCGTTTGGAAATAGGGCTTCAGCCCGGGGAAGATGAAAATCTGATTGCTCAAAAACAACAGGCGATAAAAGAATTTATTGCGCAGAATTTACAGTTAAGCGAAGAAAAACTGATTTTTAAGGAAGCCGAAACGGATAATTTTAATTTGATTTTAACCGAATAAAAAAATTCAAGTTTTTGCATATTTTAAGGTTTCAATTACAATAAAACATTAGATTTAAACATTTTGTAGAAAAGGGGAAAACAAACAAATGAACCAAGATAAACCCAAAAAAAATTTTGACGACGCCCAGGAGGAAGGTCGAAAATTTTTGGCGAGCGTTAATCACAATTTCGACAAAGCGGCAGCTTTGACAGACCATCCCGATGGGGTTTTGAAACAAATCAAAACCTGCAACAGCATTTATTCTTTTCACTTTCCGGTAAGAAAAAAAGGCGGCTACGAGGTGATTAGCGCGTGGCGAGCCGAACATAGTCATCATAAACTGCCCGTTAAAGGCGGCATCCGGTATTCGGAACTTGCCAGCGAGGACGAAGTTATCGCGCTGGCGACTTTGATGACTTATAAATGCGCAGTGGTTGACGTTCCTTTCGGCGGAGCGAAAGGCGCGATCAAAATTAATCCTAAGGAATTCGATAAGGAAGAGCTCGAAAGAATCACGCGCCGTTACACGACCGAGCTAATCAAGAAAAATTTTATCGGTCCGGCGATTGACGTTCCCGCGCCGGATTACGGGACGGGCGCGAGGGAAATGGCTTGGATTGCCGACACATATCTGGCTTTTCATCCCGAACAGATTGACGCTTTGGGCTGCGTAACCGGCAAATCAGTTCCGCAAGGCGGTATTCGCGGGCGCAACGAAGCGACGGGTTTAGGCGTTTTTTACGGTTTGCGCGAGGTTTGTTCGCACGCCGAAGATATGCAGAAGCTGGGTTTGACGCCCGGTATGGAAGGAAAACGGGTTGTAGTTCAGGGTTTGGGAAACGTCGGTTATCACGCGGCTAAATTTTGTCAGGAAGGCGGCGCGATTCTGATCGGTTTTTCCGAATTTGAAGGCGCGATCCACAAACCCGACGGTATTGATCTTGAAGAATTAATGCGTTATCGCAAGGAAAACGGCGGCTCGATAATGGATTTTCCGGGCGCGACAAATCTTTCTTCGCGGGAAGAAGCGTTGGAATTAGACTGCGATATTTTGATTCCCGCCGCTCTCGAAAATCAAATCACGACGGAAAACGCCCCGCGCATCAAAGCCAAAATCATCGGCGAAGGCGCAAACGGTCCGATAACAGCTAAAGCCGAGGACATTTTGCAGGAGCGGGGAATTATGGTCGTGCCCGACATTTATTTAAATGCGGGCGGCGTGACGGTTTCCTATTTTGAATGGCTGAAGAATCTTTCGCACGTGCGTTTCGGGCGAATGGAAAAACGTTTCGAGCAGGCGGCTTTCGAGCGGCTTTTGAAAATCGTCGAACAGGAAACGGGAAGAGTTCTATCAAATGAAGAAAGGAGTTTGATTGCCCGCGGCGCGGACGAAGCCGATCTTGTTTATTCCGGTTTGGAGGAAACTATGATTACGGCTTACAACCAGATTCGGGAGGTTAAAAACAAAAAACCTGAAATTGACAACCTGCGAACCGCCGCGTTTATCAGCGCCATTGATAAAATCGCGCTTTGTTATTTTGAGCTCGGAATTTTCCCGTAAATTTTAGGTGGTTTAATTTAGAAAGGAAAAATGGAACCACAGAGAGACACAGATGAACACGGATTTTTTAATTCTTATCTGTGTTTATCTGTGTCCATCCGTGTTTTCTTCTTTAAATTTCTTAATTTGAAACGGTCAGATTTCTAACAAAACCCCAATCGCCGCTCGCGTTCATCTGGATATTTCCCACGCGCTTATTTGCCACCACCATATTTGACGGATACCAAAGGGGCAGCATGGGAACTTCGCTGCTGATAATTTCCTGAGCTTTTGAGTAATATTCCCTTGCTTGATCGCGGTTAGGCGCATTGATAGCCTGCTCGATTAATTGATCAACTTGCGGATTTGAATACCGGCTGCGGTTGCGCGAGGCGCGTTTTTCGTTGGGAATCTCGCTTGAAGCAAACAAATCGCGGAGAAAAATCGGGTCTTGATTGCCGCCGACCCATCTTCCGGTGGTCATTTGATATTGACCTTTTTGAAGCTGTGAAAGCATCGTCTGAAATTCGAGCGATTCGATTTCAACCGGAATGCCGACTTCCGACATCTGGCTTTGAATCATCTGCGCGTATTGACTTACAGCCTGATTTCCCGATGAAATTTTAAATGAGATTGTCGGCATCTCGCGCTTTCCGTCGCCGTTTGTGTCGCGGAAACCCGCTTCATCAAGTAATTGTTTGGCTTGATTCAGGTCGTAAGGATATTTTTTCCCGGCATTAAACGCCCACGCTTCTTCCGGTAAAATCGAATGCGCGACCTCAGCTTGACCTAAAAGCAAATCGTTAATAATTCTCTCGCGGTTTACGGCGTAAGCAATCGCTTGTCGAACTTTTACATTATTTAAAGGCGGGCTTTCCGTGTTAAAGCCGAGATATTGAATATTCGAGCCTTTAAATTCCTCCACCTTCAGATTCTGGTCTTGCGAAAGGCTTTGAAATGTATCAGGCGCAAGATTAATCACGCCCGGAGCGAGATCAACCGCGCCGGATTTCAATTCCGCCTGCAAAGCGCTGGCGTCAGGAAGCGCTTTGACCTGAACATTCTGAATATTCGGAGCGCCTTCCCAATATTCGGGAAAAGCTGTTAGATTTACCACATTTTGAACCGTGTCGAAATTACCGAATTTATACGGTCCGGTTCCGAGCGGCGGTTTTGTCAAACTCGCCTGCGTTCCAACCTCGCTGTTTTCCGGCACAATCGCAACCGGAACGAGATTTGCCAAAAGCTGATTTTTCAAAGCGGGGCGAGCAATTCTGATGTTAACCGTCAAAGCATCAGGCGTTTCAACACCGACAATGTGCGGTTGTTTACCGCCGTTTACCGTGTCGTAAAATGCCGAAGCCTTTGCGCCGTTTGACTCGAAAAGTTTATCCAGCGTGTATTTAACATCGGCTGAAGTGAGCGGTTTCCCGTCGTGAAACTTAACGTTATCCTGCAAAACAAAGGTAATGACCGAACCGCCTTCGTTATCAATTATTTCGCTTGCTAACTCGCCGACATAATCAAACTGCTCGTTTTTTTTCACCAGCGAGTTATACATCAAAGTCCGAATACGCTCATCATTGGCGGTAACGGTGGTTGAGCCAATCGGGTCGAGCGTGGAAAATTTGCCGTCAATGGCAATCGTAAAATTACTATTATTGCTGCGGTCGCGGCAGGCGAAAGAAAAAAGGGAAATAAAAATCGCCAGCGCGATAATCGGAAAAAATTTTCGTGTCAAAATTAACCTCCGGGAAATTGTTTTAACTAACATCTTCGTTCAATTGTTTTATCTCTTCGGAAAGCGCCTGCAAACGCGCTTCGTCAAAAGGCAGCGCGGGCTTTAATAATTTCTTTAACTTGGCAATCCGTTCGAGCGATTCGTTTAATCGTTCTTCGCTGATTTCGCCTGTTTCAACCGCTTTCTTTACCGCGCGGAAAGCGTCTGTCATTGCCTGCGGATTGGCGCAAATCAAAATCAAATCGTTTCCGGCGTTAAAAGCCATCACGGAAGCGTCTGCGATTCCGTAATTTCTCAAAATCGCTCCCATCTCCAAATCGTCCGTCAAAACCAGATTTTGAAATCCCAAATCCTCGCGCAAGAGTTTTGTAATAATGTTTCGGCTCAAAGAAGAAGGTAGAAGATTTCCTGCCGAATCCAATTCCTGCAAATCCAGCGGGGGATAAGCCGCGTGTCCGATCATTACGGAATAAACATCTTCGTTTTCAAAAAGCTGTGAATAAGGAAACAAATCAATTTCAAAAAGGGATTCACGGGAAAGATTAACCTTCGGCAATTCCTCATGCGAATCAACCTCGCTTGCGCCATAACCCGGAAAATGTTTGATGCAGCCCATACAGCCGCCGTCTTGCAGAATTTTTAAATAAAGAGAAGAAAACTCGACGACTTCTTCCTTTGTTTTGCCGAAATTGCGCGAATAAAGTCCGTTGGTGAATTTTCCTCTTTCTTCATCTATTACATCAATTACGGGTGCGAAGTTCATGTTAAATCCGAGAATGCGCACAACCTCTGCCGTAATTCGGGCGAGTTTTTCCGCAAAAGCCGTGTTTCCGTTTTGGCTGACGGCTTTTGCGGAAGGCATCGGCGTAATAATTCGCCGCAGACGGTCAACCAAGCCGCCTTCCTGATCAAGGCTTAAAAATGGTTCGACCGGCAAAATCTCGCGCAAATCGTCCAACAGTTTTCGCGTCTGCCCGGCAGTTCGAATGTTTCGTGTGAAAAGACAAACGCCGCCCGGGGAAATTTCTTCCAAGAGCAGGCTGGTTTGCTCGTCAATTTCGGT
>DATHTS010000958.1:0-3008 GCA_035462935.1 Pyrinomonadaceae bacterium | reverse complement strand
CACGATTTTGATTGCCGATAAAGACGATTTGATTGCGGTGGACGCGAAAAACGGGAAGCGAATCGGCAAAGCGGAACATAAAGTCGAAAAAGCGCAGTTTGTTTTGATAAACGAGCGCGGCGAAGCGATTGTCGGCGGCAGAGACGAGATTTCCGCGTTTAATCCTTTTGCTCTCAAATCCAAATCGAAGATACAGCCGGTTTGGACGGCGAAACACAAAGCGCCCGGTCGCGGCGTTTTGCGAACTGTCGCGGGAATCGCGCTTCGCGCAACCGCGCTTTATTTTCGTTACGGCGGCGTTGCAACGTCGGCTTTGAACATTGCGCGCGGCGTGAATTTTGCGCGTTCGGCGCTTGCGTTTCGCTGGTCGGGTTTGAGAAACAGTTTTTCCTCATTTGATTTGACGACGCTGGCGAGCAATGCCGCGAAAAATTACGTTACAAACCGCATTTATGCTTACGGCTCGATCTCCCGAAATCCGAATCTCGTAAATCGCATTAGCGGCTTGCAAATCCAAATTCCGAATTCATCTAACATTCGCGGAAGAATTATCAGCGGAGCGATTGACCGCGCGTCGCCTTCGCGTGAGGATGTGCAGGAAAGCGTTCTGGACAGGCTTGACCCTGCCCGACGGCTTGAGAAACTCTCCGATTATCTCCTGCGCCGCAAGCGTCTGGCGGAACTGCGCGGAAATTTTATGTATTTTTACACCGATTTGCCGAGACCGTTTGATAAAAAGGGCTTGGTCGGCGTGAATGTTCACACGGGACGCGATGCGCGGTTTATTCCGGTTTCCGAACTTGACGCTCGTTTTACAACGGATGAAACTATCGGGCTGCTGTATTCGGCGGACGGCAATCGTTTGCAGGCTTTTGATGTTTTGGAAAGGTAATTACAGGGAGAATGGGATGAATAGGATGGGAAAATATATTATCCTGTATATCTTGTCTATCCCTGTTAATTTTTGAGGTGAAAATGAAAATACGTTTGATTTTATTATTGTTGCTCATTTCAACAGTTTCGATCTTTGCCCAGAAAGGTAAAGAAAAACCTAATCCAGAGATTCAAAAAATGCTGAGAGAAGTTTCGGCACAGCGCATCGAAAACGACATTCGCAAACTCGCTAGCTTCGGAACGCGAAATACAAATTCCGAACAGAACAATCCGACGCGCGGAATCGGCGCGGCGCGGGATTGGATTTTTGCGGAATTTCAGAAAATTTCTGCGGATTGCGGCAATTGTCTGGAGGTTGAAAAACAGACATATCTGCAGAAGGCGCTACCACAGCCGCGCAGTAGAGTTCCCGAAGCGATAAATATTACAAACGTTCTCGCTACGCTGAAAGGTGCGACGAATCCCGAAAGAATTTACGTTGTGTCGGGACATTACGATTCGATGTGCGAAGATCCCGCAGACGGAAAATGCGACGCGCCGGGCGCGAACGACGACGCTTCCGGCACGGCGGCGGTTATCGAGATGGCTCGCGTGATGAGCAAGCGGAAATTCGACGCGACGATAATTTTTATGGCGGTTGCGGGCGAGGAACAAGGGCTTCTTGGCGCGAGACATTTTGCTGAACAGGCGGTCGAGAAAAAAATGGACATCGAAGCAATGTTCACCAACGACATCATCGGGGGCGTAACGACTTTCAAAAACGCGGCTAATCGCCAAACCGTGCGCGTGTTTTCCGAAGGCGTTCCCTCAAACGAAACCGAAGCGGAGGCGAACACGCGGCGCGGCGTCGGCGGCGAAAATGATTCCGCGTCGCGCCAACTTGCCAGATTTATCAAGGAAACGGCGGAAATTTATTCACCAAAATTTTCAGTGATGATGATTTACCGTCGTGATAGATACCGGCGCGGCGGCGATCATATTCCATTTTTGGAACGTGGTTTTACCGCAGTTCGTTTTACGGAAACAAACGAAGATTACGACCATCAACACCAGAATGTCGGCACCAGGGAGGGGAAATTTTACGGCGACACGCCCGAATTTGTTGATTTTGAATATGTGGCAGATGTTGCGCGTATTAACGTAGCCAGTCTTGCGCGGCTCGCGCTTGCGCCGGCGCGTCCGAAAAATGTCGTAATAACAAACCGTTTGGGCAATGATACTGAACTCAAATGGGATGCAGGCACGGAAAGCGATTTGGCTAGTTACGAAATTGTCTGGCGTGAAACGACAAGCCCGGTTTGGACAAATTCGGTAAATGTGGGAAATGTTACAAATCATGTAATGAAGGGAATGTCGAAGGACAACTACTTTTTCGGCGTGCGTGCCGTTGATAAAGACGGAAACAAAAGCCCTGTGAGTTTCCCGCGACCTGTTTGATAGAAAAATATATGAGCCTTTTTGATGAGCAAAAACGCGAAAAAATAATTTTCCGAATTAATCAACTAACGCCTGAAAGCAAAGCTCTCTGGGGCAAAATGAACGTCAACCAGATGCTCTGCCATTGCGCTGACGGTTTGAAAATGGCGACGGGTGAGCGCGAAGTCGCGGACAAAAGCAATTTCGTGTTTCGCACGATTCTTAAGCCGCTCATTATTCACGTTTTGCCGATGCCCAAAAACGCGCCGACTGCTAGAGAGCTCAATCCGCTGATTGACGGAAGCAAGCCGGTTGATTTTGAAGCCGACCGCAAAACGCTGATTGAATGTATCGAAAATATGTGCGCGCTGCCGGAAAATCATTCGTGAGCGCGGCACGCGGCTTTCGGCAAAATGAACCGCAAGCAATGGGGGCTTCTCGCGCATAAACACATTGATCATCATCTGAAGCAATTCGGCGTTTAAGTTAGGGCAATTTAAGTCGTCTGAAAAGAAAATCGGAACAAACGCAAAGCGAAAAGGGAAAATTCTTCTCAGTCGTTTGTTCCGATTTTCTCGTTTATTTAATTGAAGCCTGTGCAAATTAAAGTGTGTTTATTTTCAACTATTTAATCGCTGAAATAATTGATAATTGAAATTTGATAATTGATAAAGATGTCGCTGCCGGACAGAAAACTT
>DATHTS010000957.1:0-6963 GCA_035462935.1 Pyrinomonadaceae bacterium | reverse complement strand
CGTTTTCTTTCGGTATCGGTCATTTCTCTTGCCGACAAAACCAGGGCGCGATTGTCCTTTTTATAAACAAAAAAACAAACCAGATATCTACCCGCATCAGTTTTTCCAAATGCGGCATATACATTTTCGCCTTTTCGGTGTCCTTTTTCAATAAAAAGAAACTTCGGTTTATTAAGAAAAATTTCACGCACTTCTTCGCCTTCAACTGAATGCTTCCAGATTAATTTCTGGACGATTTCTTCTAACCAGATAAAACCTGAAATTTTCATTTTACTCTTCCTCAACCGTGCAAAGAAGCGGATATTCGCTCGCCCGCGCCAGATTCATAGCTTTTTCCGATTTCATATTTGCCACTTCGAAAGGATAAACCCCGGCAACGCCGATTCCCTCGTTGTGAACTTTGAGCATAATCGTAAAAGCGTCGGCATCCGAGCGCATAAAAACGTGCTGAAGGATGAAGACGACAAATTCCATCGTCGTAAAATCGTCGTTGTGCAGGATGACCTTGAAAAGTTTCGGTTTCTCCAGCTTCGTTTCGCTCTCGGTCAGGACTTCGCTGTCGTGTTCAATATCCGGAAAATCTGGCATATGCTCTTTAGTTATAAACAGTTGATTGATGATCGCGCCGTTTTTAAGTCGGCGTTTAACCTTTGACAACTACCGATTATTATAACTTATTCAATGAAACAGTATAACCCTTCTTTTTCAGACAAATCTAAAAAAAAATGGACGAAAATTAAAAAGTTTGATAAAGTTCAGAGTTGAGATTAACAAACGCTGCATTTATTTACCCCGAAAATTAGGCAGGAATATTTGGAAAAACGCTTTAAATCGGCATTTTTAAGCTCTATCGCGTAATGATTAAAGATTCGGTTTCGACCAAAAAACATCCCCGCAGTGAAAGTTCGTTTCCGTTTCCGACGGCGGTTTCCCCGCGCAAGCTGAAAGGCATCTCCGACGAGAAGCTGGAAAAGGTTTTGGCTGATTTCGAGGCGGATTTGAATTACGGGAAATCCGCGGCGGCGGAAAAAAATGTCAGGGAAACGCTTGAGAATCATTCATTAACGCTGGAAAATCAAGCCAAACTCATCTGCCTTTTATCATATGCGCTGGAAACCCTTGGGAGTTATAAAGAAGCCTTAAAATCAATCCAAAAATTTGAAGACGAGAGCATTTTAAGCAAATTGAGCCCGGAAACGCGCATTTCGCTTTTAAAACAACTGGCGATTTCCTATAACAATCTGACCGATTACCCGAAAGCGATCGCTCTGCTCAACAAAGCTCTGAAGGAAGCGACCGCGCTGAATCTTCGCCAAAAGTTCGGCGATATTTATATGGCGATGTCGCGGGTTTACCGGAAACTGTCGGAATGCCCGATTGCCATTGACCACGCCGAGAAGGGGTTGACTTACCACCGCGAAATGGGAAATTGGATAGGGATGGCGGAATCCTATTATCAAATCGCCGCTTCCACACAGCAAGCCGGCAACAGCGAAAAAGCGCTGGAATATTATGAATTGGCGGTGAAAATTATCGGCGAACGCCCCTCGCCGTTTCTTCTCGGCAAGATTTACGCGGATATGTCGGGCGCGTATTGGTTTCTGCGCCGCCCGCAGGACGGGATTGAATGTCTGGAAAAGTCAATCCAATTTTTCCAACAAACCGAGCATAAAGTCCAATCCATCACGGCTTACAATAATCTCGGCATCAACCTGATGCTTCTCGGCGACTGGGATAGAGCCGAAGGCGTAATCAGACAAGCGCTGGATTTGGCGATAGAAACAAATCACGGGCATATTGCGGGAATTTTCGATTCGCTCGGCGAGCTGAAACTGCTTCGCGGCGATCTCGATGAAGCCGAAAAACTGCTGAAAAAAGGCATAAATTTCGCCATCGAACGCAACCGCGAGTGGTATGCGATACAGGCGATGCGGAATCTTGCTCGGTGTCTGCTGGCAAAAGGAGAAACCGACGAAGCGGCTAAAAAGGCGGAAGAGACAATCGCTCTTTGCAAAAAATCGGGAGAAAAACAAATCGCCAATATGGCGAGGCTCATTTTGGCTGAATGTTTTTTGGAAAACGGCTCGTTGGAAAAATGCGAGAAGGAACTCGTAAGCATCGAGGATACCGACCCGTCTTCGGATTTTTTCGTTCTCGGTCATATCCAGCGAATCCGCGGCGTATCCGCAGAAAAACAAAAGGAAACCGAGCTTGCCCTGCACCATTTCAACCGCAGCCTGACAATTTTTGAAACGGCTGATGATTTATTTCATACGGCGCTGGCGCATTTTCTCATCGGAAAGACTTTTGGCGAGGACGAGCCGAAAAAAGCCGCGCAGCATCTGATGTCGGCAAGCGAAATCTTCCGAAAACTCGGCGTTCCGAAACTTTTTGAGGAAGCGGAAAAAATTATCGCTCAAATAAAGGATTTTGAGCCGAAGAAAAAATCCGCGCCCTCCGCCGGTTCGCAGCTTTTGATGGTGCGCCTGGCGGAAGCGACCGCTTCCAGGGAATTGCTTTTCCGAGAGCTTTCGGCGGTTTTGCAGCAGGAAAGCCGCGCTAAACGTATAATTATCGCCGAGCAAAACGATAAAAAACAGTTTTATCCCTTTATTTCACACGGTTTGATTCCTTCGGAAAGCGCCGATTTGATGGGCAAATTTAATGAAGCCTACCGAAAAAACGAAATTGAGACATTTGCCAAAATAAAAAATTTACAGATATTCCATCTTCGCGCACCGAGCGCGTCGCCCGCTTTTTTGATAATTCATCCGCACTCGGGCGCGGTTTTAAACGACGGCACGCCGCTGCTTCCGCTTTTGCGCGTGGTCGAACTCGGAATGGATGTCTGCGCTCTGCGAGAGAAGGATAAGCCGAATTTTTCGGAAGATGAAATAAGTCCTTATACATCACAGAGTTTGATGCCGGGTTTTATACATTCCAGCCCGGCGATGACCTCGCTGGTCGAGGAAGTTTATAAAATCCGCTCTTCTGACGTAACGGTTTTGGTGACGGGCGAATCGGGAACGGGCAAGGAATTGGTTTCGAGGGCGATTCATACTCTTTCAAACCGAAAAGATAAAGTTTTCGTGCCGTTTAACTGCACCGCCGTGCCGAAGGAACTCGCTGAAGGACATCTTTTCGGCTACCGGAAAGGCGCCTTTACGGGCGCTGTTTCCGATTCGCCGGGAATTATCCGGGCGGCTGACGGCGGGACGCTGTTTTTGGACGAGATCGGCGATTTGCCGCTGGACGTTCAGCCGAAACTTTTGCGTTTTTTGCAGGAAGGCGAGGTTCAGCCGATTGGCGAGAAAAAACCGATAAAAGTAGACGTTCGGGTGATTGCCGCGACGAATATGCCTCTCGAAGATAAAGTCGCCGACGGCAGTTTTCGGGAGGATTTGTATTATCGTCTGAACGTTATTCGCCTGCGCGTTCCGCCGCTCCGGGAAAGACGTTCGGAAATTCCGCCGATGGTCAACTATTATGTCAATCATTATTCGGCAAAATTCGGGCGGAGCGATATTTCGATAACGCCGCAGGCGATAGATTTATTGATGGTCTGCGATTGGGATGGGAATGTGCGCCAGCTTTGCAACGAAATTCAGCGCGTAGTCGCCCGCGCTTCCGACGGAGAAACTATAACACCCGAACATCTCTCAATCGAGTTGAAGCGAAACGCGACGCCGATCAAGCCTTTTGCGGAAGAAAACGGCAACGTCAAACCGATAACATCTTATACCGGCGGCTTTTTTAACTCGCCGAAACAAGGAATGACGATTGAAGAAGCCGTCTCCGAATTGGAAATGCAAATGATAAACGATTCTCTGCGCCGCAACGATTGGAATATTTCCAGAGTCGCCCGCGAATTAGGGCTGACGCGGCGCGGGCTTTATTTAAAAATCGCCCGTTACGGAATTGAAAAAGCAGCTTAAATGAGTTTTGAGTTTTGAGTTTTGAATTCTGAGTTAAAGCAAGTCTTTAATTCAGAATTAAAAATTCAAAATTAAAAACTATTAAATTTTTAGTTTGATTTTACTTTTTCAAAAGCTTGTTTCAAAGCCCGCAAAATATCGGTTTTCTCGTAAATTTCAGATTTATTAAAGCGAATTTCAAGATTAAAATCATTCTCCTCTCCCGCAAACCGAAAAACATTTTTATCGGAATTTTTTCGTCCGTCGGAAGTTTTTGTTGAAGCCGTTTTTTCCGCTTGAGATTTTTCCTTGGGGCGCGATTTGCGGCGAATTTCTTCACGGCTGATATTTTTGTCGGTGATTTTTCCAAGAAAATCATGCATCGCCTTTTCGTCAAACTGGCGGGCGATTTCCAGGAGAGTTGATTTGGCGGAAATATCAAACCGGCGGCATTTTTCACGAATATCGTCGGGTAGCCCGGCAATGGTCAACGCTTCGGTTACGGTTGTTCGGCTTTTCCCGATTTTTTTGGCGATTTCTTCATGAGTGTATCCGTAACGGCTGCTCAGGGCGGCAAGCCCGTCGGCTTCCTCCCAGACGGTTAAATCCTTGCGCTGCATATTTTCGATCAGCGCGATTTCGGCGATTTCTTTTTCATCGAGATTCAGCTCGATACACGGGACTTCTTCCAGACCCGCGAGATTCGCCGCCCGCCAGCGCCGTTCGCCGGCGATAATCATCCAGGAACCGCCTTCGGGACTTGGAGAAACCAGAAGCGGCTCTAAAACGCCCTTTTCCTTGATGGAAGCGGTCAAGTCCGTTAAATCACCGATTTCCACGCGCGGCTGATCCGGGTTCGGCTGAATTTTTTCAATCGGAATAATTTTTCCGATAGTGCGGTTGGAGCGCGCCAATTCTTCGACGTAATGAGCGTCGTGGCGCATTTTTATGCCGGTCGGCAAGCCTCTTTTAGACACGTTTTAAAACCTCCTGCGATAACTTTTGATATTCCTGAGCGCCGGAAGAATTCGGCGCGTAGCTGAAAATTGTTTCCTTGTGAGCAGGCGATTCTTCGAGCCGAACGCTGCGCGTAATAATCGTATTAAAAGTCTTTTTTCCGAAAACTTTACGAATATGAGCCTGCACGTCTTTGGAAAGCGTGGTTCTTTTATCAAAAAGCGTGACCAGCACGCCGAGAAGCTGCAAATCGGGATTCGGGCGCGAGCGCACTTTTTCGATGGTTTCCAAAAGATCGTCCGTTCCCTCCAAAGCAAAATAAGAAGATTGAATCGGGATCAAGACGTGCGTGGCGGCTACCAGCGCGTTTACCGTTATCAAGCCGAGGGTCGGCGGCGTATCGAGAAAAAACACATCATAACGCGGGCGGATTTTTTCGATCCGTTCGCGCAGCCGAAAAATAGCGTCAAAATCGCCCGCTAACTTCGGTTCGAGCTTTGCCAGATTGATTTTAGACGGGACGACATCCAGATTCTTAACGTTTGTGGGATAGATAAACTTTTCCCACGGCTGATCCAATTCGGTAAACAACTCAAACGCGCTTCCGTTGATGCTCGGCGGGTCGAGAAAAGAAAGCGAGCTGTTCGCCTGCGGGTCCAAATCCATCAACAGAACCCTTTTTCCCTGCAAAGCGCAGGCAGCGGAAAGGTTTATCGCCGTCGTAGTTTTTCCGACACCGCCTTTTTGGTTGGCAATGACTATAATCATAAATTTTTAGCCGATCAGATCAGGCCAGTCTTCCGCAGCCGGTTCGGTTTCGTCAAATTCCGACTCGGTTTGCAGAGATGAAGCGGCGGAAAGGTCCAAAACCTTCTGCTCGACGAAAATCGGACAATCCAGCCGCAGAGCCAAAGCGATGGCATCCGACGGACGCGCGTCAAGGCTCGTCGCGCTTCCCTCATCATTTGAAAGCTCGATTAAAGCATAGAAGGTGTTGTCGCGCAGATCGTTAATAACGACGCGGCTGACGCTGTGCCCGGTTTCGATTATCAGGTTTCGCAGTAAATCGTGCGTCATCGGTCGCTGCGGAACGATTTTTTCGATTTCCAGAGCGATGGCGTTGGCTTCAAAAGCGCCGACCCAAATGGGCAGAATTGTTTCCGATTCGATGCTTTTAAGAACCACAATCGGGGTGTTGCTGTTCGGATCCATTATTAAAGCACCGATTTTAACTTCGACTAGCATGGCATTTTCCTTAAAATATAGATTACAAAAATTTCAGGGTAAAGTTGTCAAACAATTTTACCGTAAAGAGTATTGGTTTTGCACTCGGTAATTTCGATTGAAACGATTTTTCCCAAAAAATCCGCCGAACCCTTAAAATTCACAACTTTATGACAGGTTGTATGACCTGTTAGCTCAAGCTCGTTTTTACCTGAAGTTTTCTCGACCAAAACTTCAAGTTTTTGATTAAGACAACGGTTTAAAGAGTTGTATTGATTGCGTTTTTGAACTTCTTCCAGTTGAAGAAACCGCTCTGTTTTTATTTTAGGTAAAACATCATCGGGCATCTCGAAGGCGGGCGTTCCCGGTCGGGGCGAATATTTAAAAATATACGCGCCGTCGAACTCGCATCGCTCCGCCAACCTGACCGTTTCCTGAAAATCCTCATCGGTTTCGCCCGGAAAACCGACTATTATATCGGTTGTCAAAGAAATTTTTCGGGGCGAAGATTTTATTTTGTCAATCCTCTGCAGATAATTTTCAATCGTATGCCCGCGCCGCATCGCTTTTAAAACGCGGTTGCTGCCGGATTGGACGGGAAGGTGCGCCCAGTTACAGAGGTTTTCGTTTTCGTTGATCGCGTCAACAATATCCGGGTGAAAATCTCTGGGAAAGGAAGTGGTAAATTTTATTCTTTCCATCCCTGTCGCGGCAACCGCCCGTAAAAGCCTTGAAAACGGGGTCGCGCCGGGAAAATCTTCCAGTCCGCTCTCGGTTTTCGGGCGATAGCTGTTGACGTTTTGACCGATAAGATGAACTTCCTTTACGCCCTGCCGCCGAAGTTCGAGAATTTGACGAACAATTTCCG
>DATHTS010000956.1:0-2305 GCA_035462935.1 Pyrinomonadaceae bacterium | reverse complement strand
TTATGCGTTTTACTGGGATGAGAATACGCCTTCGAGAAGAGAAGGCAAAAACGAAGCTCACTCGACAAAACCGGCAGGCGAACACAAGCCCGCCAGCGATCATTGATAAAAATTTATTTTATTTTGGCTTAAAGCTCCACGCCGTCGCATAATTTCCCGCGGATGCTCGTGTAATAAAGCGGAACTTCCTTAAAAGTGTCGGTTTCGCGGCAGTAGGAAAGACATTTGTTGAATGGTTTTGAATAGATGTGGATGCTGACGGCGCGTTCGTCGAATTCCGGTAAATTAAGGATTTGATGAATCGGCTCTTCGAGTTCGACTTTGGCGGCGAGACAATCGGATAAATCAAACTGGTCGGTTTCCTTTAATTTACAAAAGCCTTTTTCCTCGTGCATTTCCAAAACAGCAAAATTCTGCCCGCGCAGCTTCCCGATTGGCACGGTCATCCAGCACATCTGCTCGGCGTGATTGTGAATGCGCGAAACCTGCCCTCTTTCCCAGCAAACAGCCATCAATTCAAAACGCTCGTCTTTATAAATTAAATTGCGCGTGTAAAATTTGTCGCTCCAGAAAAAATACGGCGAAATCGAATCAACTTCAACCGGATTTTCGGAAAGAAATTGATAAACCTTTTCACATTTAAATTGTTCATCGGGAATCTCGCGCAAGCCTTCGATTAAATTTTCTATTTTGACCGTTTTCATTTTTTTAACCACGAAGTAAAACAAATGAATAATAGTTTTCTATATTTATTTTCGCGTTTTTTCGTGCTGCTTAGTGGTTTAATTCTTATTCGATTTTTGCAGGAAGTCAACAAACTCCTGCACATTTCTGGTTAATCCGGGAAATGTTGTTATAGTTTTTCCGTCAGCATCCATCACCGCATAAAACGGAAGCGCGACGGTCTGAAATGTTTGTTCCTGAAACTGCTGCTGTTTTTCGTAAATCGCGCCTTCGCCGTCGGTGAAAAGCTTTGCCAGAACGAAGTTGCTCATTTCGGCTTCAACTTCTTTTTTCACAAAAACATTCGCTTCCATCCAGCGGCAATTTGTGCAGGTGTAGCCTGTAAAATCTACAAATACCCTTTTATTTTCCGCCTTCGCCTGCGCTAACGCTTTCTCATAATCGTTGTAAATCCAGCTTAGTTCTTCTTTATTCGCACCGAAAATCCGCGCCGAATTGTTTTCCAAATCAGGCGGCAGAAATGATTCAAGCTCGCCGAGTTTCGCTCCGAATAAACCTGTCAGTAAATAAAAGCTGATTGCCAGAGCGATAATCGCCGAAACGAGTCGAATAGCTCCGATTTTTTCAGGTTTTGTATCGTGAAAAAGCTGGAATTTTCCGAGCAGATAAACCGCCAGAATTATTCCAATCGCAATCCAGATTGACAACACAACCGGGCGCGTAAAAATTCCCCACTTCCAGATCAAATCCACATTTGAGAGAAACTTCATCGCTGCCGCGATTTCCAGGAAACCCATCGAAACTTTTATCGAATTCATCCATCCGCCCGCCCGCGGAAGCTGCGAAACGTATTGCGGAACTAAAGCCAGAATAAAAAACGGCAGGGCAAAAATGCTTGAAAAAGCGAGCATTCCGACCAGCGGCATTTGCCAATCGCCGTTTGCCGCCGAGACGAGAATCGTTCCGACAAAAGGCGATGTGCAGGTAAAAGAGGTGAGCGTAAAAGTCAAACCCATCAAAAGCGCGCCGATAATTCCGCTTCCTTCTCCTTCCTGACTGCGGGTGAGATTGTCAAGCTTCGTCAAAACGGAAGTCGGAATATTGATTTCATACGCGCCGAAAAGATTGAAAGCAAAGAAAAGAAAAATACCTGTAATCAGAAGATTTACATAAGGGTTTGCGGCAAACAGATTGATTCCGGCAGCGCCGACAAAAACAGCCAGCAGCATTCCCAAAAGAGTAAAAGTGGCGATAATTCCAAGTGAATAAACGGTAGCGAGTTTGACCGCTTTGGCGCGGTTTCGGCTCGAATGATTTGTAAAATACGAAACCGTAATCGGAATCATCGGGAAAACGCACGGCGTTAATAAAGACAAAGCACCAAGCGTGAGAGCAAGCCAGATAAAAGACCAAAGGGGTAATTCGTTTGTGTTTGCGGTTGATTGAACGTTGTTTGTTGATAGTTGTTCGTTGCCGGTTATTTGCTGTTGGTTATTATTAATTTGAGGCGGAACGTTTTCAGTTGTAGGCGCATTACTGAAAGCAGATTTTTTCGCGTCTTCAAATCCGGCAAATGAGACTCTGACGGTTTTTGGCGGCAGGCAAAGCGTGTCGTTGCAAA
>DATHTS010000955.1:0-4055 GCA_035462935.1 Pyrinomonadaceae bacterium | reverse complement strand
CCTCTTTCCCAATTTTCATCAGTATTTCCGCTCTTGGCAGGAAGAAGGTTGACTGCCGGATTTTGATTTCTGCCGTCATTTCTACGATTAATTGTCAATCCGCCGTTGACGCTGTTGAGTTTGATTTGCGCTTCGCCGGTTCCGATTCTGCCGTAGAGGTCACGACCGACATATTCTCCTTTGCGAACGGGCAAACCGAAATTATTGTTAATGCTCCCGTTGACCGTATCGGCTTTAACCGTCGCATTTGCATCCGAAGGAATTAACAAACTCGCCTGACCATTGACGGTTTCGAGAGAAATTTTGCTGGTCGGCAGCAAAGAGGTAAACTCGGCTTCGGTATTTCCGTTCACCGTTGAAAGGATTGCAGTTCCGCTTAAATTTGTTCCGCGAACCTGACCGTTCACGGCGGAAATCTTCGTGTAATTAACCATATCGGAAACGGTAACCGAGCCGTTCACGGTTTCAACTTCGTTCAAAACCGCCGTGCGCGGAACCATTAAATTATACTCAACTGTCAATTTTCGGTTTTCGCGCCAGCCCTCGCCGCCGTTTCGCCGCTTCCAATTTTGGTAATCGGTTTCGACTCTCAAATAATCCGGGCGGGAATCAACTTTAATCTCGACTTCGGCTAAAGTTTCGCGGCTGTCGGCGGTTTTAACCGCGATGAGCTTCACCTCGTTTCTGTCCCAGGCGCGAACCGTAACCGAGCCGTTGACATTGGAAACGCTGACTCTGCCATTTGGATTAAGCGGGTAAGACTGCTCGAAACGCTCGGTTTCATCCTGTTTTGATGACCTCGGAGCATCCGAATTAACGTAATTGTACTGATTTCCTATACTGGCGTCGGACGTGAACATCACACCCGCTAAAAATAATGTTATTAACCAAGACATATCTGCTTTTCCTCTCTGACTAAATTTTTGGGATTTTCTCCGTTCTCTATGTTGAAAACACCACATAGAAAAGATTTGTGACAACTTTTTGAAAAAAATTTTTCCTCCTGCGAGAAATGTGTTTTTTCGATTCTTATGCTAAGATGATTTTTTCAAATGCCCTTACCTTATATTTAGTTACAGAATTTATAAAACAACCGAAAGGGGATGTTCCTACGTCTGACTGATTTACTTTATTTAGCTGATTTGATACCTTTTATGGTTTGATTGGGCTGGAAACGGGAGTAATTATAATGAACTTAAAACAAACGCGATTACATATTTTGCACAAGGCGGAAGATTTGAGCCGGAAGGCAAAAACGGGCGTTTCTCTCCATTGTCATACCGAACATTCCAAGGAAATGCTCGATTTTGTGCCGTTCTACGCGGAAAAGCTTCCGATTATTTCTTATTTTTGGAAAAAAGAGCGCGATAAATACATGGAAAAAGAAGGCAAAGGCATTGATTTTTCCACCGCTTACTGGAGTCCGCCGCTGACCGCGCAGGAAGTTTACAATATCGAGAAAAAACAGATAAACGACGCCGGTTTGGAAGCGCTTGCGTCAATTACAGACCACGACAGTATTGATGCAAACTTAAAAGTCATTGAACAAACCGAAAACGAAAAAGCGCCGATTTCACTCGAATGGACTGTTCCTTTTGAATACGGCTTTTTCCACGTCGGCGTTCATAACCTGCCGAAAGACCGCGCCGTCGAATTAACCAAAACGCTTCTCGATTACACATTCAACGAGGAAAATCACGGCAACGCAAACCTTCACCAGATGTTTTCGATGCTCAATGAAATTCCCGAAGTTCTGGTTATTTTAAATCACCCGCTCTGGGACATCGAGATGGTCGGGAAGGAAAAGCACGAAATTCTCCTTAAAAATTTTCTGAAAGAATTCGGGCGCTGGATTCACGCCTTTGAAATAAACGGTTTTCGCGCCTGGTCGGAAAATAAAGCCGTGATTGAAATGGCTGAAGCTCTCGGTTTCCCGATAGTTACGGGCGGCGACCGTCACGGATGCAAGCCGAATACGGTTGTTAATCTTACAAACAGCAAAACGTTCAGCGAATTTGCCGAAGAAATTCGCGTTGATAAGCGCAGCGAAGTCGTTTTGATGCCCGAATACAGCCAGCCGCTTCATTCTCGCCAATTGCAGTCGTTTTCCGAAATCCTGAAACTTTATCCCGAATTCCCCGAAGGTCGCCAGAAATGGTTCGACCGAGTTTATTTCGACACCGGCGACGGATTCGGAGTGCGCCAGCTTTCCGTTCATTGGCGTCTAGGCGGTCCGCGCTGGCTACGTTGGGCGATCTGGACGCTCGGCGTTTTGGGAAGCCCGAAACTGCGCCCGGCTTTCAGATTAGCCAGAAAACGTTATGACCGAGTGCCGAAAGACATTGCCAAAACCAAATTTGAGATTCCCGATTTGCAGGAAATTACGGCGACTTTGCCTGAAGTAAATACAAGCTCGGCAAGCTAAAAATTATGTTCAAAGTTCAAAGTTCAAGGTTCAAAGTTAAATCCCCCTTGAACCTTGAACTTTGAACTTTGAACTTTTTGTGAAACAAAACCTACGCGCTGCTTTCTTTCCCGATTCATTTCTGGAAGTCAACGGCGTGGCAATGACAAGCAAGAGATTTGTGGGATATGCCAAACGAAACGGCTATCCTTTTTTATGTGTTCACGCCGGACCGAAAACCGGAATTAAAGAGGACGGAAGCGTAAGATACCTCTCGCTGAAACGCTCGCCGCTTTCATTTCCGATGGATGAAAGTCTGAAATACGACCCGTTTTTCCAGCGCCATACAAACCGCGTTTTACGAGAATTGGTAAAATTTCGCCCCGATGTTATGCACATCACCGGCTTAAACGATGTCAGCATCGTCGGCGCATATTTGGCTTGGAAATTACAGCTTCCCTTGGTCGGCTCTTGGCACACAAACATCCACGAATTTGCCGCCCGACGCTTAACTAGAATGTTCGGTTTTCTTTCCGACAAAACTCTCGCTTCGGTTACCGGTTTTGTCGAAAGAAAAATTATGGACGGCTCGATTTTGTATTACAAAATGCCGAAAATTGTCCTCGCGCCGAATCAGGAACTGCTGGACGCTTTAACAAAAGGCACGGGCAGAAAAGGACAATTGATGCTGCGCGGCGTTGATACGGAAAGCTTTTCACCTAGAAAAAGAACGGTCAGCGACGGTGTTTTTCGATTCGGCTTCGTCGGCAGGCTTCGCGCCGAAAAAAATGTTCGCCTGCTGGCGGATTTGGAAAAGGAATTGCTGAAAGCCGGCAAGACTAACTTTAAATTCTTAATTGTCGGCGAAGGCAACGAACGTGAATGGCTCGAAAATAATCTGAAAAACGCCGAATTTACAGGCTTTCTCGAAGGCGAGCAATTATCCGAGGCTTATGCTAATATGGACGTTTTCGTGTTTCCGTCGGAAACCGACGCTTTCGGCAATGTCGTTCAGGAAGCGAACGCTTCAGGCGTCCCGTCAATCGTAACAAACCATGGCGGACCTAAGTTTATTGTAAAACACGGCGAAACCGGTTTTGTTGCTGAGAATGCGGACGAATTTGTTAAATTTTCGCTCGAATTAATGGAAAATCCCGAGAAACACGGGAAAATGAAATCGGCGGCGCGGGAATTTGCTTTATCGCGCAGTTGGGACGCGGTTTTTGAAAGCATTTATGATGCTTATGCCGAATCAATAAAAATTGCCGAAGAACGAAAGAAAAGTGAAGCTGCAAATAAATAAATGAACAGGAATTTTTTATTTGTCTTCATCTAATCGCTTAATGAAAGAAACCGAGATAAAAGACATACACACGCCCGACAAGGTTATAGATGTTTTTCGATACCTTGTCCGGCATCCGATTGAGATGCTCGTGTGGCGCTGGAACTGGAAAGCCGCCGTTTTAAGCGGCGTAATGCGCGGTTCTATTTATTTTTTCACCCATATCAAACACGGCTGGCGCGCCGCGCTCGGCGCAATGAGCGTTGAATTCGCCTTTCGCGTCATCGTTTCAGGCGCGTCAGGCTCGCTCGTCCAAGCCTTTCACCGCGCTCATCCGGTTTGGCTGGCGACCGCCTGCGTAATGATTCT
>DATHTS010000954.1:0-7820 GCA_035462935.1 Pyrinomonadaceae bacterium | reverse complement strand
GAAAGCCGCGAAAACTAGAACGGCTAAAATCAATAAATTTCTCATCTTTCCGGTTTTTAAGATGCTGAAAAGGAAGGTTGATGTTGGCAAAAAATTGTTCGCTCGATTGGCAGATTTCGTGCAAGTTCCCTTTTTGACAAGCGTTCTTCGTTCACAACTAGAACAGGAGGGAATTTTTATGAAACAGAATGTCTTTAAAATCGTTTTGCTCGCCGTCGGTCTGGTTCTTTTTGCCGTTACGCTTTACGTTTATCGCCCGAATCAGAACAAATTTACGAGAATCACGGTTGTCGGTGATTCGCAAACGAAAGTCGCGCCCGATACAGCCGTGATTACCTTTTCCGTCGTAACGCAAAACAAGCAAGCCTTATACGCCCAGCAGGAAAACGCTAAGAAAAGCGAAACCGTCAAACAAGCTGTTGAAGCCATTACAAATAATGCCAAAGCCGAAATCAAAACGAGCGATTACAGTTTGAATCCCGAACAGGATTATTATTCCGAAAAAATGCCGAAGATTATCGGCTACGAAGTTAAAAATACGGTTACGGTTTCGATAGATGATTTGTCGCAAGTCGGCGCGGTAATTGATGCTGCGACAAAAGCTGGTGCAAACAGCGTCGAGGGAATCCAGTTTGTTTTGGGCGAAGCGAGCCCGGCTCAAGGCGAGGCTTTAGCTCTGGCGACTCGTCAGGCGATGGCGAAAGCCGAAGCGATTGCCCGATCTTTGAACGGTAAAATTGTGCGCGTGGTGGAAACGCACGAAGGAAGCGTTCCGAATTTTCAACCGAGCGCGCATAGTTACGCGATGACGAATGCGAATATGATGCCGGCTAAACCTTCTTATACAACACCTGTGCAGGCAGGCTCTTTAAATGTTCGCTCTCAGGTTGTTTTGATTGTTGAAGTTGAAGTTTAAACGGCAAAAAGCCCGCGAAGTTGAAAGTTCAACTTCGCGGAATATTAATCAGCCGTTTATGCCAGCGATAAATTCAGCGTGCCGACACGCGGCGCGGAAGGTTCGAGCGGAAAGCCGAGCGAGCCGACGCCTTCGCTGAAAACCGAATTAAGCTGCGGAAACCTCTTGAGAAGATCGTTTATATAATTCCCATTCGGCGCTCCCTTTAACAGCCAGTATTCAAAAGCGTTGTCATTGAGCTTCAGGATCGTTTTTCCATTCCCTTGCCTGCCTTCTTCCTGCGCCGGGTCAACGCGCGCGTCAATTGGCAGTTTTACAAATTTGTTGGTTCTGTTCCAATGTTCCTGAAATTGTCTGATTAGCCTGATTGTGTCACGGTCAATCGTTCCGGTCGGCTGCGGAAAGCTTACATTGCGAAAAACGCGTCGCTCGGGCAGACCGTATTTTAAAAGCGCCTGCACAACCATCACGTCGTCTTTAAAGTTTACGCCATTTTTCCCGACTGAGCCGGAAACGTTGATTTTTTCAGCACCGTCAATTGTTGCTATTTTTGCCATTATGATTGCTCCTTTTATAAATTAAAATTTATTGCGAGCGGTTCTCCAGCCCACACTCTGAATGATAATTCCCTCCGTCGGCTGAAGTATTTAGTTTTTTCTGAATTCGGCTTGAGATTTTTCTGAATTTTTCCTGAGGAATTCAAAAAGTTTGCTTCAAAATTCTGAATTTGAGGCGTATAATTTTAGAGAAATTTCAACATTTTTCTTCCGAGGATAATATGAAAATAAAACGTCTTTTTCTACTTCTATTCGTCATTGTTTTCTGTCAAATCGTGGCTCTGGCGCAAGCGCAAAGCGATCTGGCGGAATACATTAAGGCAAATTACACTAAGCGCGAAGTAATGATTCCAATGCGCGACGGCGTAAAGCTTTTTACCGCGATTTACGAACCGAAAGATAAATCGCAGAAATACCCGATTTTGCTCAGCCGCACGCCCTACACGGTTTCGCCATACGGCGAGGACAAATTTAAAACTTCGCTCGGACCGCACGCGCAGTTCGCCCGCGAGGGCTATATTTTCGCTTATCAGGACGTGCGCGGGCGCTGGATGTCGGAAGGCGAGTTTGTCAACGTCCGCCCCGACATCGAAAACAAAACTCCCAAAGACATTGACGAATCAACCGACACCTACGACACGATTGAATGGCTCGTAAAAAATGTGGCAAACAACAACGGGCGCGTCGGAACATACGGGATTTCCTATCCCGGCTTTTATACTTCCGCCGGTTCGATTGATTCGCATCCCGCCCTGAAAGCCTGCTCGCCGCAGGCTCCCATCGGCGACTGGTTTATGGGCGACGATATTCATCACAACGGCGCTCTGTTTCTTATACAAAACTTCGGCTTTTTCTCCTCGGTTGGTCAGCCGCGCCCGACCCCGACTTCAACCAACGCCTATTTGAAGCAATGGAAAGGACGGCAAACTCCTGACGGCTACAATTTATTTTTGGAAGCGGGCGGTTTGAAGGAAGTCGCCGATCTTTTTGAAACGGGCTTGGGCATCCGAATTCCCTTCTGGGATGAGACGATGGCGCACGCGAATTACGATCAATACTGGAAAGACCGCAACATTCTGCCGAAACTGAAAAATATCAAATGCGCTACGATGACCGTCGGCGGCTGGTATGACAACGAGGATTTATACGGCGCGCTCAAAACTTACGAGCATATCGAGCGGCAGAATCCCGGAATTTTCAACGTTCTTGTGATGGGTCCCTGGGATCACGGGGGCTGGTCCTGGCGCGACGGCGATTGGCTCGGCACGGCTTATTTCAGCGAAAAAACCGGCGAGTTTTACCGCAAAAATATGGAGCTTCCCTTCTTTAACCATTTCCTGAAGGGCGAGGGCGACATCTCCGGCATCAAGGAAGTAAATCTTTTCGACACAGGCTCGCACCAGTGGCGGTATTTCGAAAATTACGAGCCGAAAGCGGCGACCGAAACGGCTTATTATTTAACGCCGGGCGGAAAACTTTCGACCGACAAGCCTGCGGCGCAAGCCTTTGACGAATACGTTTCCGACCCTTGGAATCCGGTTCCCTACACGCAGAAAATTACGACCGGCTATCCGCGCGATTTTATGACTGAAGACCAGCGTTTTGCCGCCACCAGACCGGACGTTCTTGTTTATCAAACAGAACCTTTGACCGAAGACGTAACCGTTGCGGGCGACATAAAACCGCAATTATCCGTTTCTTCGACCGGCACGGATTCGGATTTTGTCGTGAAATTGATTGACGTTTTCCCCGACGAATACAATTTCCCGGAAACCGAAAAAACTTTGCCGAACGGTCAGAAAGAAAGAATGCGCCCGCCGGAAGGCTTTTTTTCCAGCGTTTTCCAACCGGGCGGCTATCAAATGCTTCTGCGCGGCGAGCCGATGCCCGCGCGTTTTCGCAGCAGCTTTGAAAAGGCGGAACCTTTGAAACCGAACACGCCGACGCGCCTAGCGTTCGTAATGCCGGGCATCGCGCACACTTTTAAAAAAGGTCACCGTATAATGGTGCAAATCCAAAGCACATGGTTTCCGCTCGTCGCGCGAAACCCGCAGAAGTTTATGCCGAATTACAAGGTAGCGACCGCCGCAGATTATCAAAAGGCGACACAGCGAGTTTATTTCGGGGGCGCAAACTCTTCGAGCATTATTTTGCCTGTCATAAAGAAATAAATTTTTATTTGTGGTAAATTAGCAGCCGGGATTTAATATCTCGGCTTTTTTAATATCTTTCAGTTTCGGTTCTCCCTCATTTTTTGTTAATTTTTACTTATTAAATCTACGTTTCTCCGAGGTGGAAATTTATGGCTTCAACTGCGATTATCTGCGGCATTCTGCTGATTTTGATTGGTGTTATCGGTTACATTTCCGGTTATATGGATGACAAAGCCAGCATAACCGCGCTGATTCCGGCGTTTTTCGGAATCGTTTTATTTGCTTTGGGCGCAGCGGCAAGAGCGAAAGAGAATCTGCGAAAACACCTGATGCACGCGGCGGTCGTCGTCGGGCTTCTCGGTTTTATTTTGCCGACCGGAAGACTCGTTTCGCGGCTCGGCGAGCTGACGCTCACGATGGCGGTTATTTCGCAGATTTCGATGGCGTTGATTTGCCTTTTGTTTGTCGTTCTGGCAATCAGGTCGTTTATCGAGGCGCGGCGAAACCCATCGGCAATATAATTCTAAATTCGGCAGTTAGATAATTAAAACAGCTTGTTCCTTTAATGCTCTACCCGCAATATTTTATAGATGACCTGAAAAATCGCGCCGACCTCGTGCGGATTATCGAACCTTACGCGCCGCTCAAGAAAAAAGGCGCGAACTGGATGGGCTGCTGCCCGTTTCATCAGGAGAAAACGCCTTCATTTTCCGTGAATCCGAGCAAGGGTTTTTACAAATGTTTCGGATGTTTGGAAGAAAATGAATTAATTTGGACTGACAAAGGTTTAAAACCAATCGGACAAGTTTGCTTTTGTGATAAAGTTTTTGATTTAAATGGCGAACTTAGGGAAATTACCCACATTGTTCATAAAGAGTCAGATGTTTTACTTGGAGTTTCTACCGATGTTTTCCGTTATGACCCGCTTTGGCTTACGCCTGATCATACCTGTCTTTTTGTCCGACGAGAAGATGCAGTTAAGAATCTGCCTTATTTAGTAAATACTGCTGAAAGATTAAAATTTAGATCCGATTCCAAACGAGCTCGTCGCTCGAAGAAATATCAAAATATACTCAAACTTACAGAAGAAAACGCTGAATCAATGAGAGTCGGTGATTACTTGGCTTTTCCGGTTGTTTCCGAACTACTTCGCAATAATTTGTCTTTAAAAGTTGAAGGCATCGTTAATCCGAAAAAAAATTTGGTCAATGGTTATCGAATCGAAGAGTTGCCTGTGAATGAAAGAACAGCGAGGCTTTACGGCTTATGGCTGGCAGAAGGCTCAGTCGGTCGCGGCTTTGTGCGTTGGACTTTCGGCTCAAAAGAAACAGATTACGCCGAAGAAGTCGTCTCAATTTTAAAGGATGAATTTAATCTCACGGCATCAATATATCATCATGGTGCATACAAAAATATTTGTGAAGTAAATTGCAGTAAAACCGATCTAGCTAAACAATTGGTTTATTGGTTTGGTAAAGGCGCGGCAAGCAAGAAGATTCCTTCTGAAAGTCTTTTCTGGTCAGTAAATATTCAAAAGGCGTTGTTGAAAGGTTACAGAGACGGCGACGGCAATGGAGTCGGTTTGACGCGCAGCGTGTCAAGAGAATTATCTTACGGTCTCTTTGCGCTGGCTGTTCAAGCAAAAGAGTTTATTTCACTTTTGAGAAATGACGAATACACAGATAAAAACGGGCAAATTCATAAAGAATATTGGACGCAGTATCCTCGGATGCGAGAAAGTTTGCGCGGATTTTATGAAACAATCGAAGGAACGGAATATTATCTTTCGTCAATAAAAGAAATTAAGCAAAAACATGAACCAAGTAGAGTTGTAGATATTACAGTTAAAGGCACAAATTCTTTCACGACCAAATTAGCTACTGTTCATAATTGCGGCAAGGGCGGCACAGCCTTCAATTTCGTGATGGAAATCGAAGGTTTGAACTTCCCGGAAGCGATAAAACGAGTTGCGGAAATTTCGGGCGTTCCTTTGCCTGAACCGATTGACGATCAAAAATACGAGCAAAGCAAAAAGCGAAAACAAGAGCAGAAAAAAATTGCCGATCAAGTTATAGAGTTAAATCAAATCGCGCTCGAATTTTGGGAAAACCATTTGCGGGAAAATAACGCTCACGCAAAAGCGGCGCGTGATTATTTGGAAAAAAGGCAGATTTCACTTGAAACGCAGAAGGCTTTTCATATCGGTTTCGCGCCCGACAGTTGGGATTCTTTGTTGAATTTGCTGAAAGAAAAGGGCGCGGACGAAAAGCTGATTGAGCAGAGCGGTTTGGTTTCAAAAAATGAAGAAAAAAACCGGATTTACGACCGTTTCCGCGGGCGGATAATCTTTCCGGTTTTGGATGTAAACGGCAATCCGGTGGCTTTCGGCGCGAGGATTTTGGCGCAGGGCGAGCCGAAATATCTGAATTCTCCCGAAACTCCGGCTTATATTAAGGGCGAGCATCTTTACGGGCTTTTTCAAAATAAAGAGGAAATCCGGCAGAAAAAATTTGCGATTCTGGTCGAGGGTTATCTAGATTTGCTCGCGCTTTATCAATTCGGCGTGAGAAATACGGCGGCGAGTTTGGGAACGGCTTTTACAGAGCAGCAGGCGCGTCTTTTAGGCAGATTTACGAAAAAGGTGGTGATAAATTACGACGGCGACAAAGCCGGTATCAAAGCCGCGCGCCGCGCCGTCGAAGTCCTTTTGCCGGAAGATTTCGAGATAAAAGTTTTGATTTTGCCGGACGGGCAAGACCCGGATGATTTTATTCGGGCGAACGGCGCGGATAGCTATAATCATTTGCGCGGTAGCGCTTTTTCCTATCTTCAGTTTGTTTTGGAAGAATCGGTGCGCGAGCGGAATCTGGCTCTGCCGAAACATAAGGCGGAGGCAATCGAGGAAGTTTTACCAATGATTTCGACTATCCGCAATCCGATTCAAAAGCGCGAATCTTTCGACCAGGCGATGAGCTTTTTGCGGCTTGACGACCAGATTTTGCGGCGCGATTTGTGGAAAAATGTCAAACTCGGGGCGAGGCTCGAAAGCGAATCGGTTCGCCAGCAGGTCGCGCGGGCGACGCAGGCGAAAATGACCGTCGCCGAACAGCATCTTTTGGAATTGCTGATTTACGACCGCGAATTGCGTGATTTAATTTTGCCGCAAATCGAGGAAACGGATTATGAAATGCTGGCGACGGCTTCGGTTTTTCGCGCTCTTCTGGTTATTCATCAAAACGGTTTGGAAGTTACGCTGAAAAACCTTTTGGAATTGACCGAGGACGACGAAGCGGCAAGCGATTTTGTTCCCGTTCTGTTACTGAGCGAGCCGGCGCGGGAAAAGGATGAGGCTATTGACGAGGCTTTGACGGAAGCCGAAAATTGCGTGGCGGCTCTGCGGGCGATGGCGATTTCGCGGAGAATTTTGGAAATCAGCCAAGAACTTGTTTTTGCCGAGCAGAATCAAGATTTTGCGCTTCGTGATACGCTGGTCAACGAGCAAATCGAATTGGCGCGGATGAAACGGACATTGGAAAATCGGAATTTTGAAAATCACGGTTATTGATGCGAAGAGGTAAAGCGATGAAAATGCTGGAAAATCTCAGATTTACTGCAACTTTCTTACCCGCTTTCGCCTCTATAACTCTTTTATTTTCAAGTTGAAACTTTTATTGATTTTCAACGTTTAGAACTATTTTTCAAACAACGTATTAGGTTGTGTTATAATCAAACTTTTTTACAAAAAGCTATGAGTGATTTCGACGATAAAGAAGATTTAATGGACAGGCTGCTCGAACTCGGCAAACGCAAGAAGTTTCTGAGCTATGACGAGCTTAACCGGGAAATTCCCGACAAAATGATGTCGCCCGACGATATCGAAGACGTTTTGAGCCGTTTGGAAGGCGCGAACATTTCCGTCGCCGAATCCGACGCGCAGCTTCTCGAACAGGCTGCGAGTCTGGCTCTGGATGATGATGAGACGCTCGATGAGGACGACCTCGATTTAGACCTTTCGGCAGGCGCGCTCGATAAGTCAAACGACCCGGTGCGCCTGTATTTGCGGGAAATGGGCGTAGTTCCGCTTTTGACCCGCGAGGGCGAGGTTTCGATTGCGCAACGCATCGAGCGCGGACAAAACAAAACACAAAAGGCGATTTCGCGTTCGCCGATTGCGGTTGAAGCCCTGCTCCAACT
>DATHTS010000953.1:0-2418 GCA_035462935.1 Pyrinomonadaceae bacterium | reverse complement strand
TAAAAAAAAGAGTTAAAGTTAAGCTAAAAGCAAAGTGATGATTTTCAAATGAAGTTTTTTTTCTCATTAATACTCGCCGCAGTTTTTTTTCAAGGGCTGATTTTATCGCAGGAACCGGACAAAAAAACTCAAAGGGACAATTTAATTCATCTCGGCGATTTGATTGATGTAGATATTCTCGGAAGCGTCGAACACGATTGGCGGGGAACGCTCACGCCCGAGGGATTTTTAAACGGGCTCGATTATATCGAAGAGCCGATTTACGCTTTGTGTAAAGGAGAGGAAGAAGTAGCCGGGCTGGTTGCGAAAGGTTTTTCAAAACTCTTGCGCGACCCGAAAGTGGTTGTAAAAATCCTCGACCGCTCGAATCGTCCGAATTCCTTAATCTACGGGGCGGTAAAATCCGAGCAGCGCCTTCAAATCAAGCGACCCGTCAATTTAAATGAAATCATCATTCTTTCCGGCGGATTTACCGAAAAAGCGAGCGGCGAAATTCAGATTTACCGCCCGGAAAATTTAAGCTGTAAAGCTGAAAATCCAATTCCCGACGCTGAAAATAAAGACCCTTTAACGCGGGAAAAATTCGTAACCACCAGCCAGGAAAAAGGAAAAAATTATTTCAACATCAAAATTTCCGACCTTTTGGCAGGAAAAGCGAATCCGCAGATTTTGAGCGGCGACATTATAACCGTTTTAGAAGCCGAACCGATTTACATTATCGGCGGCGTCGGAACTCCGAGAAAAATTTCTTCGCGGTCGCAGACTACCTTGTTACGCGCGATTGCTGCCGCCGGAGGTCTTTCAAAAGACGCGGACACTACAAAAGTCACAATCTTTAGGCGCGTCGGCAGGGAAACCAAAATTATCGAGGCGGATTATGAGAAAATCAAAGCTGAACAAGCCGAGGATATTGTTTTGCAAGCCTTTGATATAGTTGACGTTGGCGTTAAAGGAAGAGGAAAAAGCAAGTTTGCGCCGTTTATTGATGCGGACGATAAAAACGGCAGAAATTCTCTGGAACTTCCGCTGCGGATAATTGATTAAATCGGCTTTTTATGTAAAAATTACCGGTTTTAATTGTTTAACGCGGAAAATTTTGGTATCAATTAAAGATAGGTTTTTTATTTAAGGTTTATAAAAAGTATTTATGGCACAAAAACAACAAAGATTCAGCCGCCGCACGATTGCGCTTTTCTGGTGTCTGGCAGTTGGAATCGTAATAGGTTTTTTAATTTATTTCGAGCAGATAGCTTTGCTTTACGTTTTGGCAACGATTAGTTTGGTAGTTTTACTCGTGATTGTCGGATTTGCCGATCTGGAAAAAGTCGGCAGGGAAGGTTTTCAGGATTTCGCTTCGAGAAGTGATTAAATAATGATCCGCAGACAACTGGCTTAGTTTGCGGTTAAAATTCGGTTGTCTGATTTTATGCGGTTAAAGTCTCTAAAAATTTTAGTTCTTGTTTTGGTATTGCTTAACTTCGCTCCGGCGATAATGGCATACACACCGCAGTATGCCGATGAAACGCAATCGGTGCGTCTGCGCTGGAGAAGCAATGTGATACCTGTCTCGATTTCCAGTTCATTTCTAAAACAGAATTTAAATATAAAGGCGGACAGCGATGTTGAAGGCGCTCTGCGGCGCAGCTTGGAGGCTTGGGAAAACGTCGCTGATATAAAATTTCAGGAAGTTTTCACCGAAAAACAAACAATCAGTCCGGCGGGAAAAGCCGGCGACGGCGTGAGCCTTATAACCATTGCACAAACGTCGGAGAATCTTTTGCTTTTCGCCGGAGATGCGAGCGAAATCGCCGCACGCACGCGAATTTTTTTCAACCGCCGCGGAGTAATCACCGAAGCCGACATAGTCTTAAATCCCTACGCGCAATTTTCGACAGACGGAACAATCGGAACTTTCGATCTCGAAGCAACTTTAACGCACGAAATCGGACATCTGCTCGGACTTGAACATTCAACAGTTGTTGCATCAACGATGTTTGCGAGCCAAAGCAAAAACGGAGTTTACAGCCTGCCAAATTTTAGCTCGCGCACCTTAGCCGAAGATGATAAAGCCGGAATTCGCGCTCTTTACGGGTGCGATTCTTCCGATGAAGACTGCGGCGGCGGAATCAGCGGAAAACTTACAGCGCCGCCGAAAAAAGGGCTTGGAAATTATGAAGTTTTCGCGGAAGATGTAGAAAGCGGGAGAACAATCGCTTCCGTGTCGGTTGACGCCGAAGGGAATTTTAGATTCGAAGGCTTGAATGCCGGAAAATACAGGCTTTTCGCCAAATCGGCGCTGAAAAAATCCGTTTCGGTTGAAGAAATCGGTGAAGTAGAAGTAGAAAAAAATAAAACCGCTTCGCTCAATCATAAATTAGAATTCAAGCAAACGAATTTTGCCGTGCAGTTTATCGGCTT
>DATHTS010000952.1:0-2381 GCA_035462935.1 Pyrinomonadaceae bacterium | reverse complement strand
TCATCCTCTACAACAACTTTTCGCCTGATGTTGAAACCTCAGAGCCTTCAACAGCGGAAAAAACGGTCACCGCGCCGTTTCGCTACGCAGCGCTTTTAGCGAAAGAGCCGGAGGCGAAGATACAAATCCCGATTCGCAGCGTTAAGCGCAGGCAAATCGCCGACACATTTCACGAGCCGCGCGGCGAAGACCGCCTTCACCAAGGGCAGGATATTTTCGCCCCGCGCGGAACGCCCGTTTATTCGGCGACCGACGGCTACGTCTGGCGTATTCGGGAAAATCGTCTGGGCGGAAATACCGTTTGGGTTTTAGGCGCGGGCGGCAGAGTTTATTATTACGCGCATCTCGACCGATACGCTCCCGAATTAAAAGTCGGCGACGAAGTTACAACCGACACGATTCTCGGCTTTGTCGGCAACACCGGCAATGCCAAAGGAACGCCGCCGCATCTGCATTTCGGCGTTTATACAATGGGCGGCGCGATAAATCCTTTGCCGCTATTCGAGTGATAAATAAAGATTAAAGAATTGTAATTTAAAAGTACTCTTTAGTTTTAGGAATTGAGCGTTAGAGGAGTGGTGAAGAATTTCTTGCAAAGGAAAAAAGCTGGTTTATGCCAGCGTCACAAACTGAAGTATAGAAACTAATTACAAATTAAGTTTGTTTATTCTCATTCAATATAGGAATCTAATAAATTCTTTAACTATCTTCTTCAGATGAACTTTCTTTTTTACTTTTTCGTTTTGTTGACCTTTTTTTGGGAGTTATAATATTAGTTTCAAAGGAGTTAAATTCAAAGGGTTTTAATCCTAATATTTTACGGATATTATTTAAATCGCGCTTTGCGACTGCGATATCGTTTAAAATAGATTTAGTATCCTCTTTAAAGTCCTTACTTGGGCTAATTGTAGCAAGCCGGTTAAGAAAACCTTCAAAAGTAGTTTCCTTCAATAAAGTGTTTCTTAAAGACTCATAAGGTATATCATGAAGCTCTTTCAAATATACAGCAAAAGGATTTTGTTGAATTTTTTCAAGTTCTATAGATTCTTCTAAACGTTCGGTTTCTGATTTAATTAACTCAGCGGATTTTTCGGGAGCAATCTTTGATACTACTTCCTCTAAATAAGTCTTTAAAGTTTTATTTACTTCGGCAAGTTCATTTACCTGTGAGGCTAATGAAGCTATTTGTTTCTGGCTGGAGGTTCTGGTAAGTAATTCTCTAAATAAGCCAGCCCATTGCTCCTTTAGCCAAAATTCTATATCAGAATACCTATCAAATTGTTGAATAGGATTATTGCGAGGTTGTGAAAGTATTTCTTCTATAAGATGAAATATATTGACTGAATCAACATGAGCATAAGAAATTGTTTCATTATCTTTATTTCTAAGATAAGTTTCGTAATCAGAATAGACAGGTCTTTCGATTAAAATATAAATTGGTATATCTTGAGCTAACGCACTCCTATATTCTTGTTTTGTTATACTGTCATATCTATCAAAAAACTGTTTTCTTGCAGCTGTTCTAGTCTCAGATTTTTCAGAGCCGTATCTCCCGCCGATAATTATTACAAAAATATCGGCGTTATTAACTTCTCTATAGCAGGATTCATCAAGAGCAATATCCGGTGCATAAGCAATATCGCCTTTTTCAGATAGAATAGCGTCAAATCCTAAAGATTCGATGAAGTTTTCAAGAGAAGACCTGAGATGTTTCAGGTCATAGTATGTTGAGCTTACGAAGATTCTAGGTCTTGCCATTTTTTATTTTTCCTTTCAGGTTTAATCAACATCAATCACGTAGCTAACCAGCCAAAGATCGATCTGTTCGAGTCTTTCTTTCCATCGCTGTTTGAAATCGCGCATCCATTCGCGGTTTTCCTGAGTGTCGGAAACATCAACAACGATTTTGACCAAATTATCACGATATAAGACACCTTGATAACGCCAGTGTCCTTCGACCTTTTGCGTTTCATAGCTTGCCGCATCAAATTTTTCGACGATTTCCAGAACTGCTTCGGCTAGCCAATCGGAAGGGATGTCGCGCCCGTCATTGAATTGAAGCGGAAGGAGTATCTCGAATCGGCGCAATCTGCTGTTCATAAGTGGCTTTTCCTTCGACTGTAAAAGGAATATTTTGGTCAGCTAACGCTTCGAGCGCGGCTTCGGGAACGAGGTGTTCGCCCGTTTTTAAAACGCGCCCAGAAAAACGCCCAAGCAAAAATGCCAGCGCACGTTTTTCAGTTTCGCGGTCAGGAAATTTAATCGTTATCATAATTTCACCTGCGCTTCATTTTTACTTGCTTTTGCGCGGCAAGTCAAGAAAAATCATTTCCGCATTTCATCAATCATTCCGGCAATTGTTTCCTTCAAATGCGCGGTCA
>DATHTS010000951.1:0-1583 GCA_035462935.1 Pyrinomonadaceae bacterium | reverse complement strand
AAGTTTTGCCCGTTCCGGTTTCCATCTCGACGGTAAACGACGGAAATTCGTGCGATTCAACGCCAGTGCCTTCCATCACCATTCCGCTTTCCATTTCTAATTCTTGGGCAAGCGGGACGCCGTTTTGTCCTTGAACGATTTCAAGATTAGTGCGAATTTCGGACTCGAACAAAATTTGATCGTCGGGCAAATTCGGTTTTATCTCATCGCCCAAAGAAAACTCAGGGCGAAAATTTCCCACGCCGGAAAATAAGTCAACCGCAGCATTGATTGCCGCCAGTTGATAATCTTGATTAGCATCAAACTGAAATTTAATTTTCGATTTCATTTTCTAAATTGTTTTGAGACGACAAACGTCCGCTAAACGGACTTTGCTTTCGTCATTTAAGGAGTTATCCAGACAGATAAAAATATCGTTTTTGTCGAGGTCGGCGGCGCAGTCAATCGTTTCTTCCCAAACTTCGTCGTCAAGTGTGATGAAAAGACGATGCTCGGAAAATTCCGATGTGACGCGATGAACTTTATTGCGCTGGAAACCGCTGTCGAGCGTGACCTTTGAATTGAGCGGAAAGCCTTCGAGAAGCAAAATTTCGTTCAAGATACCGTCGTTGGTGGCTTCGGCGACGAACGGTGTTTCGGCGGATTCGAGAAGCGGGCGGAAGTCGGAAAATTTTTGTCCGGTAAAATCCGTCCAAGCGCGGAAGTTTGAACGCTCAAGACGGAAAACTTTGAAGCCTAAATCCGACGATTGTGGATTGTGGATTTTAGATTTTGGATTGTCGCCGTTTGATTTAGCTTGTGCAAAAAGCGGCAAATTGCTCTTTTGTTTGCTTTTGATTTTTAGACTAGCACGGCGGATTCTCTCTTTTGTCACTTCAAGAATTGTTTTATACTTAAGTCTAAAAGCAGCGGATGTTCTTTTGGTTTCTTCTGGGATTTGGACACAAATGAATTTTCGGTTAGTTCCTTCTTCAGCATTTAACTCCAAAACGGCATTTGCAATCGTTCCTGAGCCTGCAAAAAAATCAAGAACAAAATCATTGTTGGATAGATTGTTTTTGATTAGTTCCTTTAGCAATGCTGTCGGTTTCGGGTTATCAAATACGTCTTTTACGTCAAATAAGTTTGTGAGTTCATTCGTTCCATCAGCAGTTGTGGCTATTTTATAAAATATGCTTCGCATTTTTAGGCGTTTTGATTTGTTTTCGTCATAATAAATCTTTTCATAAGCACGCCAACCCTCATCTTTTTTTTCCCATAAAATCAACTCGTTTTCTAAAAGATGTTTCATTCGTTCTTTGCCAACTCGCCATCTTCCGGGATTGCCGTCTGGAGCAATTGGTAGGATTTCTTCTCCATTAGGAGCAACTAACGGGAAGTGCATTGTCGGACGGTCTTCTTTTCTTGCTCCTGTTCCCCATTTAGCTAACTTTACAGCCTTGAATTTACCTGACTCATCGCTCTTGTTATATGCGTTCTCATCATCGTCTGACAATTCATCAGCCCAACAAAAATCATTAGACTTTCTGTAAACAGTAATATATTCGTGTTCTGTTACGAAAAATTCGTCGGTCTGTCCACCA
>DATHTS010000950.1:0-1877 GCA_035462935.1 Pyrinomonadaceae bacterium | reverse complement strand
AAGCCGAATGCGACGATAAACATAACGACAATCGGCGCGTAATCAAAAAGGCTAAATTCCTGCATCAAAATTCCTTCCTTCGTCTGCCTGAAATCAAATAAAAATGTGTAAAATTCTCGCTAAAAAGATTGAGAATTATGGCACAAATTCAATCGTAAGTTAAGCCGGAAGGAGTGTCAAGACAGACCTTTTCAGCAAATTCTCAAGTATATCCGAAATCGCCGCCGAGCGATAAACGCGGCAAAACAAAAAATACAACCAAATTTTTATTCTGCGAATTTCAAACAGCTTGGCTTTGCAAACTGCAAGCCGACAAGACTAAAAACGCTTAATTTGTTAGATTTTAACTTCGGCATCAAGTTTGCAAACTATCTGGAATTAATGAAATCTTTCGGACAAAAACTAAAAACCACGCTCGAAATGATAAAGTTCGAGCATACGCTTTTCGCCCTGCCCTTCGCCTTTTTGGGCGCGGTTCTCGCGGCAGATGGCTTGCCGACGTGGTGGCAAATCCTCTGGATCACGCTCGCAATGGTCGGAGCGCGAAGCGCGGCGATGAGCTTTAACCGCATCGTTGACCGCGAAATTGACGCGAAGAATCCGCGGACCGCGAGCCGTGAATTGCCGAGCGGAAAACTTTCCGTCAGATTCGCCTGGATGTTTTTCCTCGCCTCGGTCGTCTTGTTTGAAATCGCCGCTTACAGCCTGAACTGGCTTACGTTCGCGCTCTCACCCGTCGCGCTTCTGAGCATTTTGGGCTATTCTTACGCGAAAAGATTTACCGCTTTCGCGCATTTGATTCTCGGCTGGAGTCTGGCAATTTCGCCGACTGCCGCCTGGATCGCCGTGCGCGGCGCGATTGATTCGCCAGTTCCGCTTCTGCTTTCGCTTCTGGTGATGATGTGGACAGCCGGATTCGACGTTTTATACGCCTGTCAGGATTTTGAATTCGACCGCAAAGCCGGGCTTCGCTCGATTCCCGCGCGTTTCGGCATCAAAAATTCGCTCTTCATCGCCCGAATTTTTCACATGCAGGCGTTTTTTGTTTTGATTTTGCTTTATTTAATTACCGATTTAGGCTGGCTCGCGCTAATCGGAGTTTTCGCGGTTGGTTTTCTTCTCATTTATCAGCACACACTTGTCAAGCCGAATGATCTATCAAGAATGAACGCGGCGTTTTTTACGACCAACGCTTTTGTCAGCGTGATTTTATTTTTAACGTTCGGCGGTGCGGTTTTTCTTGGTAAAATGTTTTAGGAGAAGTCTTATGCAGGTAACGATTGAACAAATAGAAAAAGAAGTAAAGCAGCTTTCGGCGGAAGATTTGCGAAAGGTGCGCGAATTGGTTGACTCGCTTTTAGAAAAGAAAGAAGCCGAGCCGCAAATGACCGAAGAAGAATTTGAACAGCATCTTTACGAAAAAGGAATTATCGGCAAACCGCCGCCGCCTATTACAGATTTTTCGCGCTATAAAAACTACAAACGCGTCACCGTTAGAGGCGAACCCGTTTCGGAAACAATCATCAAGGAGCGCAGATAAATGCCGGCATTCTTTTGCGATTCGAGCGCAATTGTCAAACGCTATATTAATGAGACAGGTTCGGCTTGGCTTGAAGCCTTAACCGATCCGTCAAGCGGAAATCGCATTTATGTCGCGCGAATTACTTTTGTCGAAGTTATTTCAGCAATTACCCGACGCGAAAAAGGACTTCATCTTTCCGCAACTGATGCCGATACTGCCAGACTCGCATTTGAGCAGGATTTCTTGAACATATTTCGCAAGGTCGAAATCAGCGAAGATTTGATAAACGAAGCAGCGAAATTAGCAAAGAAACAAGCGCTGCGCGGTTACGACGCAATTCAACTCGCGGCGGCTT
>DATHTS010000949.1:0-2106 GCA_035462935.1 Pyrinomonadaceae bacterium | reverse complement strand
TAAGTTTGTCAGGCAAGGCAAAAATATCCATAAAAGGAAGGTAAAGTTTTGAGTCCCGCCATCAGGCGGCTTTCATTAAAGAACTAGCCGCCTGAAGGCGGGACTCAAAACGCTTGAACCATTTTATAGTGAGTTTTCTTTTACCTAAATACCTTGGATAAGCTATTATTATTCAGGAAATTTGAGAAAAAATAATGGCAAATCTTTTAGAAGGCTGGGATAAAATTCGCCGTTGGATTGACAACGAGCCGGAAGACGAGCTTCCCCGGCAAATCAAACAAGCGGAAGCGAACAAATCCGAATCGGAGAGGTTTTTGCAAAAACTTCTTAATGAAGTTGAAAACGTCCTCAAAAGGGAAATCGTCCGCATTCCGAATACAAATAAGGCTTACGTTCCCGAAAAATTTGTCGTTTACCTGAGCGACGAAACGGATAAAAATCTGCGCCGCGATAAAAGGGAATTCTTCGAGCGGGGTTTGAGCGTGATGATTTTTGAGCGGGCAAAGGAATTGGCGGGAAAACTCGAGCTTTCCGCCAGGAAAATGAACGTTCAAATTTCGGTTGATCCTTCTTTGGAAGAGGAAATTGAGGTGCGCGCCGTTTCAGCAAACGAGCCTGTAACGGTTAAAACAACCGAAATATCGGAAATTCCGAAAGCGAGCGGCGAAACAATTGAAGATTCCGGCACGATTGAGGATTTTGATACAATCATCGGCATTCTTTACCACGTGGAAATCTGGCAGGGCGAAAAGAAAATCAATGAATACCCGATAATTCAGCGAAAAAACACAATCGGGCGCAACGACCGGGAAAAAGCGGCAAACTTGCGCCTTCCGACCAATAATCGAAAGATTAGCCGTCTGCACGCGGAAATAGAATTGGAAGAAAACGGTGAAGTTTGGGTAAAATCTCTCCATAAAAATCCGACAATGGTTTCCGGTCAGGTTATCAGAAACGGCGAAAGAGCGCGGCTCGGCGAGGACGGCGAGATTAAAATTTATGATTTTACGCTTAAAATAAAATTTGCAAGGTGATTAGAAAGATTTGTTGAAAATAATTTTTTACCGCAGAGACGCCGGTACGCGGAGGAAAAATTAACAGGAATAGACAGGATATACAAGATAAAATAATTTCTTATCTAAGTTTATCTGCGGTTAATTATTCTTAAAATCTCTGCGGTTTAATTTAAAAAATGCTCGAAAAAGGCAGAAAAATAGGTGATTATGTTTTGGCTGAAAAGGTCGGACACGGCGGTTTCGGCGATGTTTGGCGGGCGGAAAAGCACACGGCTTTGTCGGTTTCCTCCGTTGCTCTGAAGTTTTTTCGACCGAAGGAAACCGAGCAGGTTGATATTGCGGAAGTCAAAAGAGAACTTGAAGTTTGGCAAAAAGTGAGCGGGCTGCCGAATATCATTTCCGCAATCGAAGCGGATTTTGTCGAGGATTATATTTATATCGTCAGCGAGTTTGCCGAGGGTGGCTCTATGCAAAAATGGCTGGCTGCAAACGGGGGCAAGGCTGAATCCGTCGAGCAAGCCGTTAGTATCACTCTGGAAATTCTGAACGGTTTAGATCATCTTCACCGGACCGGTTTTATTCACCGCGACATCAAGCCCGCCAATATTCTGATACGAAAAGGCACGTTTTGTCTGGCGGATTTTGGCGTAACGCGCGAAGTAAAAACGCATTCGATCACAATGCACACGGCGGGAACTTATCAATATATGCCGCCGGAAGCCTTTAGCAAAAAACCGATTGTTACGCCCGCCACCGATATTTGGGCGGTCGGAGTAATTCTGCAGGAGCTTTTAACCGGGCGGCTTCCTTTTCCGCCCGACGAAATTCCGTCGCTGATGTATTCGATTTTGAACGACGAGCCGGAAGAAATGCCGCCCGATATTCCAAAACCGCTGCACGAAATTGTTCACCGCGCGCTGCAAAAACAAAGAGAAGACCGTTATTCAACCGCACAGGAAATGATGACGGCTTTAAATGAAGCGCAAACAGAAATTTTTCAAGCCGAAGAGCCGCAAGTTGAAGAAAAACCGGCGGAAGAAATAAAAGAAAAAATAAAAGCGGAAGAACCGAAGCCGGAAATTCCAATAGT
>DATHTS010000948.1:0-3044 GCA_035462935.1 Pyrinomonadaceae bacterium | reverse complement strand
TGGAACAAAATGGATAACGACGAAGCGGGAATCGTCGCCGCCGCTGACGGCGTGATTATATACAAAAACGACGGAAACACGGACCGAAGCTGTTCGTTTAACAGCAACAACTGGAATGCCGTCTATGTTCGCCACGCGGACGGGACGGTTTCATGGTATGGGCATATGAAGCGCAATTCCCTGACGACAAAAGCCGTCGGTCAAACCGTTTCACAGGGCGAATATCTCGGAATTGTCGGCAGTTCAGGCAATTCCACAGGACCGCACCTGCATTTCGAGATTTACAGCCCGACCGGTCAACTGCAAGACCCGTTTCAGGGAACCTGCAATTTGATGAATAATTTCAGTTACTGGGCAAATCAGCCGGAATATCGTGATTCAAAAATCAACAAATTGATGACCCATTCCGCTCCCCCTAATTTTTCCACCTGTCCGAACCCGGAAACTCCGAATGAGAAAACATCCTTCCAACCGGGCGACAAATTGATTGTCGCCGCCTATTATCGAGATCAGCAAATCGGACAGCAAAGCCAGCTTTCCCTAATTCAGCCAAACGGCGCGGTCTATTCCAACTGGACGCATAATAGTCCCAATACCTACGCGGCTTCATACTGGTATTGGACTTTTACCTTGCCAAACAATGCAATGCCCGGAACCTGGAAATTTCGCGCAAATTACCAATCAACCGTTTACGAGCAGCCCTTTACCGTCCAAGGAAAAGGAAAAACTCCTTTTGATTTTGACGGAGATTCCAGAACCGATATTTCAATTTATCGCCCGACCGCCGGCGAATGGTGGTATCTGAGAAGCTCCGACGGCGGAAACCGCGCCTTCCAATTCGGTTCGCCAGCCGACAAAATTGTTCCGGCGGATTATACGGGAGACGGAAAAACTGATGTCGCTTTCTTTCGCCCGGCAACTTCGGAGTGGTTTATTCTCCGCAGCGAGGATTCTTCGTTTTATTCATTTCCCTTCGGTGCCGCCGGAGACATTCCCGCTCCCGCCGATTTTGACGGCGACGGAAAAGCAGACGCAGCCGTGTTTCGTCCTTCAACAGCGACTTGGTTTGTTGTCAGATCGAGCGGCGGCACAACCATCCAGCAATTCGGAGCGGCGGGAGATATTCCTGTCTTAGGCGACTATGACGGGGATTCAAAGGCAGATTTAGCAATTTATCGTCCAGCAGTTGGAGAATGGTGGTTTCTCAGAAGCAGTGACGGCGGAAATCGCGCTTTTCAATTCGGCACGGCTTTGGATAAACCGGTTCAATCAGATTACACGGGCGACGGCAAAACCGACGTGGCGTTTTTCCGCCCTGCAACCGCAGAATGGTTTGTATTGAGAAGTGAAAACGGTTCGTTTTATTCAGCGCCATTCGGGGCTTCGGGAGATATTCCGATTCCGGGAGATTACGACGGCGACGGAAAAAGCGATTTTGCCGTTTGGCGTTCATCCGACACGAACTGGTATGCGGCAAAATCAAGCGGTGGATTCTCTATTTCAGCGTTTGGCTCTAATGGGGATAAACCCGTTCCATCGGCGTTTGTTCCCTAAACAAGTCAGAACCATTTGCGATAGCGAATGGTTTTATTCAACAAACTCGAATCTTTAAATTAATCTTTCAAGCTAGAAGCTATCTCAAAAATAATATTATCGTTAAGCAAGCGGTCTAAGACCGCGTTTCAGGCAACAATCTTCGACAAACGCGGTCATAGACCGCTTGCTTAACCTAACCTTTTGTATTTTTGAGATAGCCTCTAGTAAACAACGACCGTCCGCTACCGAGGCGGTTCTGACTTTTAAAACGACAAGTTGAAAAAATTCTTAAAATTTTCCGTCGTTTGATTCGCCAGTTTTTCCAGCTCGATTCCATAAAAATCCGCTAAAAACTCCGCCGTGTGCCGGACAAAGCCCGGCTCGTTGCGCTTGCCGCGCATCGGAATGGGCGCGAGATACGGGCAATCGGTTTCAATCAACAAATTTTCAAGCGGCACAACCCGCGCCGCATCGCGTAAATTCTCGGCTTTTTTAAAAGTTACATTTCCCGCAAACGAAATCAAAAAACCGATTTTCATCAAACTCTCCGCCATCTCCGCCGTTCCGCCAAAACAATGCATAATCCCGCCGCGAAACTCCGGGTAAACGCACTCTTCAGTTAAAATCCTAACCGTTTCATCATCAGCGTCGCGGGTGTGAATGATTATCGGTAAATTCAACTCACGCGCAACACGGATTTGCCGCCTGCAAACTTCTTCCTGCATTTCCCGCGGGCTGTGATCGTAATAAAAATCCAAACCGATCTCGCCCCAAGCGATTACCTTACCGCTGGATTTCACCAAATTTATCAGCTTTTCTTCAGCCTCGTCGCTGTATTCTTTCGCATCGTGCGGATGAATGCCGATGGAAGCGAAAATGTTTTCGTGAGTTTCGGCAAGCTCGATTGTTTTTTCAAACGAATCGCTTTCAGGGCTTCCCGTTCCAATATTCAGCATTGCCGCCACGCCGTTTTCCCGCGCTCTTCGGATAACTTCTTCGCGGTCGCCGTCAAATGCTTCTCCATCAATATGGCAATGTGAATCAACAAAAATCATTTTTTCAGTTTCGATTTGATTTTTACACCTTCCAAAAAACATCCGCCCTCACGGGCAAAACAAATAGCTCCTTAAATCAAACCGGCGGTTTCTAAAACTTGTTTTGACCAGGTTTTCGCTTGATCTCCAATTCTCAAACGACTTTCGTCATTTCCCCAATTTTCATGCAAATTTCTATGTAATAAAGCTAAATTGATTTGCAAATCAACCAGCTCCGACGATTTTTCAATTTGCGTTTCGGGTGCCGTCCACTCGATAAAAAACTTGCTTTCTTCAATCAAACCCCTGACGGCTTCCAGATTTGCCGGATTTTTGGCAAATGAACTAATCCGAGCCAGATTTGCGGCAAGTCCGCCGAGTCTGACCTGCAAAGAATCTTTCATAAATCTTTCGCGCCGTTGTTCCAAATTATTCATAACCGACCCCTTCCATCAAATTTCTGACAATCTTTTT
>DATHTS010000947.1:0-7768 GCA_035462935.1 Pyrinomonadaceae bacterium | reverse complement strand
CAATCCGCAAACCCCAGGTTTCGAGAATTTCAGCAAATGAAAATCTGCCGGAAATTAAATCGTCGTGCAGCGAAACTCTTTGCCCTTTGGTTAGCTTATCGCCGCCGCGCGTGAGCAAAACTCCGGTTTCTTCAAAAGTTTCGCGCACCGCGCCAACGATAAATTTAGCTAAATCTTGCTCCGCGCAGTTTTTGACTTCAATCCCGGAATCGCCGGGCTCGGTTTTTCCGCCCGGAAAAGCGTGATAACCGCCGAGAAAAGCAAGTTGCGGATTTCTCTGCGCCCAGAGGACTTTCGATAAATCTTGATTTAATAAAACGACGGCTGAAGCGTCTTTCGGGGATGCGATTTTTTTATTTACCAATTTTAGTTTTCCAGCTTTGAATTTATTCAATTATGGAACGAATAAACCCGCCCGGGCAAATTGAGTCAAATCTTTGTGGAAATTATCTTCCAAGCCTTTCAGGGCAGTTTCTTTATCCGTGTATTCCTGATTTGTCTGGATAAAATTTCTCAATTCCTCGTAAATATTTTCCTGCGTGCGCGTTCCGTCCGAAAGCTCGAGAAGGCGTTTCATCAGCGGGTCGTCAATCTTAAAAGTTTTATCGTAACCGGCTAAAATCAAGTTGCTTTTATCTAATTGCCATCTCGCCAAAGGGTTGATCTTGGGTTTCTCGTCAATTTCGGTATAAATTTTCGGATGATAAGTAAAAATCTCAATAAACTCCGAGTTTTGAATAAGCTGGAGCATAACGTCTCTGATTACCTGAAAATCTTCTTCCCAATTATTCGTCCTGAAACCGCGTTCGCCGAGCATCATCCTCGCCTTCTGTAAAAGCTCCGGGAATGAAACGGAATTATCCCAAATTTTACCTAGATAAATTAACGCCGCTTTGGTCAAAGGATGATTGATTTCTATTCCGCGTTCTCCGATTCCGGCAAATCTTTCCACTTTATCTGTGTGGATTTCAGGTTTTTCAGAATCCGGTTTGACCATCGAAGCCATACGAAATTCGTCTAAAATCGAAGGCGGCGGTTTGTGATTGAGCTTGATTTCTTTATGACAAAAAAGCGTCTGGCGAAACACGCGCCCGGTCAGAAAATCCAGATACTGCTCGCGCCAAATAATATCGTCAATGGTCTCGATAAATTTTCTCGCGGCGGGCGGCACGCTTTGCGCGGACATCGTAAATAGTTCGGCTTCGGCTAAAAACTGCAAGCCGTTTTCTTCGAGCCGCCCGGCAAATTCATAAAAATAATAAGGCTCGTTTATCTCGGCTAAATTATCGTGAAAAATCGAGGTCGGTTCGACATCGGCAAAGCTGAATAGCTCGTTATTGAGAATAAATTTATAAACATCATTTCGCGGCGTATTCTCGCCTAAAAATTTTATGAATTCCAACGCGCTCTCGACCTTCGCCAGAGGATTATCAATATTTCGCGTATGAATTCGCCCGATTCCGCGCGCAGTCTGCCGGTGATACCAGCCCGGATATGTGTTGTAACTGATAAACCCGACGCCGTTTTCGCTGAGCATTTCGCGGTAAATAGAAAATACTTTTGCGCGAACCGGTTCGGGAATCCATGAAATCAAGCCGTGCGCGATGATGTAATCGAACTTTCCGAACTCAGCCGCTGACATATCCATCAAATCGAACTGTTGGAATTTTACGTTTGAAAGATTCAACTCACGTGCCGAGTTTTCGGCGTAATCAATGTGAGTTTTCGCCAGATCAATGCCGACAAATTCGGCTTCCGGCAAAACAAAGGCTTGCGCGATCAGGTTCATCCCGTTGCCGCAGCCGAGTTCGAGAACGCGCGATTTTTCAACCGCCGGAGGCTTCATTCCGAAAAGCGTCCCTAGCGTGGCGAGGCGATTCGGATGCGTTTGCATAAATAAATGATTCGAATAGGGAAGCGCGTCGTAGGCGAAATCTTTTTCCATTTTTGTTCCTTTTTATTTTTTATTGAAAATACTATGAAAAGAAGGGATAAGCGACTAAAATTTGCCGTTATCTTTTTTTTGTAGTGAACTGGAAGTAAAGCTGAAATTTTCACATCAATTGCCGCTAGCTTCAGCTAGTGGACAGAAAGTGTAATAAAAAAGAAGGCTTTAGCCGAATTTCTGAAAAAGAGATTTATTCCTAATAGCTTTAGCTAAAGCTGAAAGGATGATTGATAACTTTATTTTAAGTTTGGCTAAAGCCGCTTGCCTTCTTGCTAAGCTGTCCACTAGCTGAAGCTAGTGGCAATTGATTTAGCGTTTCTTTTTGTTCACTGACCTTTTTACTTCTCAATTCAAATCAAACAACAAAAACTCCGTTTCATCTTCCAGCGCTCGCAACTTCAAAACGGTTTCCTCGCTAATCGCCGCCCCATCGCCCCGTTCCAAAGTTTCACTGTTGATTTCGAGCGAGCCTTTGACCATTTGAATCCAAGCGTGACGGTCATCGCCTAATTCATAAGAAATTTCTTCGTCGCTTGTAAGAATCGAGCTGTAAACCTTTACGTCCTGATTTATTTTCACCGAACCGTCGCCGCCGGCGTGTGAAGCCATCAGACGCAGTTTCCCTTGTCTTTCTTCGGGCGGGAAATGTTTCTGCTCGTAACCCGGCTCCAAATTCTTCTTTTCCGGAAAAATCCAAATCTGCAAAAGGTGAACTTTCTCATCTTTTGACGTATTAGCTTCACTGTGACGGATGCCGGTTCCGGCGGTCATCCGCTGGATTTCGTTGCGCCGAATCACGCCCTCGCCGCCCGAACTGTCTTTATGAGTAAGCTCGCCGGAAATGATATAGGTCAAAATTTCCATATCATTATGCCCGTGCGTCGGGAAACCGTTGTCCGGTTCGACAAAATCCTCGTTTATCACGCGCAAATCACGAAATCCCATAAATTGCGGGTCGTAATAAGTGTTAAATGAAAAAGTGTAATGCGTATCGAGCCAGCCGTAATTAGCGTAGCCGCGTTCGTCCGATTTTCTGATTTTAATCATCTTTCCTCCTTTCCTGCTTGCAGCCGATATTAATAGAATACAAAGATTTTTGCGTCTTGCAATAGCGGAAAGGAAAGAAAAGAGACAGCTATTAAAACTGCCTCGCAAATACTTATTTTAAAATTTTGATTTAATGAATCGTAACTTCCAGCGTGTAATTGGCTGTTACATCCGTAGCGATTTCAATTAAATAATCGCCGGTTTCCGGCAGCTCCACCAAAGTTCGACGCACACCGTCCGCGCCTTCCAGAATTCCGGCATGACGAGCGGATATTGTAAAAGCCGTCCGGTTTCCGGTCTTCAAAACGACAGCCATTTCCTGACCGGCACGGGCGCGAACGTGATACCAATGCGTCGTGCCGCGCGCGACTCTGCCGCTGACGGTTGCGGAACTCGCTCCGCGCCGAAATTGGATGTTTTTTTCCAGCGCGACTCTATCCTGAGCGCGGATTTCGGAAACCGAACCGGAAAATAAGGCGGTAAAAATTAACACAAAAACGGTAAAATTGCGAATAAAACGATACATAATTATTGCTCCTTTTTTATTAATAAAACGTGAAAATTCTGTCTCAATAACAAACGCGGAAAAGCGCCGTGAAAAGTGTCAGAAAAAATTACTCGAATATGTCTTTGAATTTCTGCAATTGTTCGCTTGTTCCGAGCACATTGAGGCGGCTGTTTTTCGGCAGAACGGCTGCGGGCGGCGGATTGGCAATTGTTTCGCCGTCGCTTTGAATTGCCAGGACAATAAGCCCGGTCAAAGAACCGATGCGGCTTTGTTCAAGAGTTTTCCCGGCAAGGTTTTTAGGCAAATACACGGTGAAGAATTCAACGCCTTCGCCCATAATTACCGGGTCGCGCCCTTGAAGCAAAGAGATGATGGATTCCGCGCCGAGCGGCGCGTAGCTCAGGACAAAATCCGCGCCTGCGCGGTGAACCGCTTCCAGATTTCGCTCAAACGTGACGCGGCTCACGATTCGCAAGTCGGGATTGAGACGGCGACAGTAAATCGAAAGATAGATATTAACCGCATCGTCATTGGTCGAGAGAATCACCAGCGAGGATTCCTCCAAACCTGCCCGAAGCAATACATCGCGGTCAGCGGCGTCGCCGATTGTCAGGCGGTCGGGAATGTCGCCGATTTTCTCGCGCATTTCTTTTTTGCAGTCAACCATAAAAACGGTCAGATTTTTCTGCTTGAGCGCGACAGCCGCAGCGCGCCCGACTTTTCCGCCGCCCAGAATCAAAACGGCTCCGGGTTTTGTTTCCTCAACCGCCAGCATTTCTTCGAGTTTAGTAATCTGTTCGCGTGTCCCGACTCCGACCGGAACGCTGAAATCCAGGAGAACTTTGTCCGGGTCGGCAGGCAATAACCGCCCGCGTTCCCAGATTCCGATGATATTAACGCCCGATCGCTCTCGAATCTCTGTGTCCCTGATTTTCTTCCCCTTAATTTTTGTATCATGAACGGTAAATTCGACGACCAGCCAATCATTGAACTTTCCGATTACGTTCGCTCTCTTTCCAACACTGATTCGATTCGCCAGATGCTCGCCCAATAATTGCTTGAGCGGAAGAACGTGAGTCGCGCCGCTGAGTTCGAGAATGTCAATCGAATCTTCGTTTTCAGCGACGGCGGCAATCGGAACGTCCGGCGCGACCTCTCTGATTGTCAGAGTAATATTCGTGTTGGTCGTGTCCTCCGCATTTGCGAAAACCAGTCTTGCCTTTGAAATGCGGAGTCGCTCGTAAGTCACGCGGCTATCCACATTTCCATTTACTACGTAGATTCCTTCATGATAAAGCTGAGCGGCAACCACCGGATCGGGTTCGATTACAAAATAAGGAATGCGGTTATGCTTTAATCTTTTAATCAGATTCGGCGTGATTGTATCGTATTTGCAAATTATTACGTGTCCTTCGATATCTTCGGGAACTTTGCGCGGCGCGTGAGTATGGATTTGAGCTTCGAGCCAGGGAGCGTAAAAAAAGCGTATAAACGCAAACGGCAGCATAATCAGAAGCAGAACGATTCCCGACAGCAAAACTACTATGCTAAAGGCGCGACCGATATCGCTCTCAAAAGTAATGTCCCCAAATCCGAGCGTGCTCATCACGGTCAGCGTCCAGTAAAGTCCCGTAATCCAGGAAAATTCCCGATCTTCCGCGTAAAGCATTATAAAATGGAAGAGAATGCTGAAAATTGCGATTACAGCGAAAAGAAAAAACAGGTATTTCAGGAGGGCATTGATATTTTGACGGGTTTGTTTCTGGTTCAGGAAGTAAGATAATTGAGTGGTCAAAAACTTCATCGTTTGAAATTGTTTTCGGTATTAGAAATCGCAATAAGAACTTTACTATTATCACAGCTTAAAACATTGAAAGCAAAAGCGGTTTTGAAGGGATTTGTAAAAATTAAAGATAGATTCCGGTGGATTGATTTTGTGAAAGAAAGATGAAACCGCGAAACAACACGAAAACCATACAAAATAATTCGCGCTTTCGTGTTAATTCGCGGTTCAATTTTTATGAAAAACACAAAATTACAGCCTTATACCAATTCTTGTTTCGGCGTTTTGAAAAATGCGAGCGTGAAAAGCAAGCCGAGAGCCAAATCCATCATTCCTAAACCGAACATCACTGCCGCCACGCGGTTTTGCAGAAAAAGAATCGCAACCGCAATGGCGAAACTGAATTTTTCCAGCATCGCCGGAATCATCATCGCGCGGTAACGCACCGGATTTCGGCTGATAATCAGAAACATCACCTGACAGGCAATCGCCACGCCGATAAAGCCGTAAAAATGTTCGGGATGCGTAATCGCAGGCGGAAAATCGCGCCCGGTTTTTTCTTCGAGAAAATACTGCGGGACGAGCATAATCAAACCCGAAATCCCCGCAAACAAAAATAGATATTTAGCGAATTTCATATTTTTATTGTTTTTGCGCAATCAAATAAATCATTCCTGAATTTGACGATTCAAAAATAATCTCCAGATTCGCTTGTTCAAGTTCATCTTTAATCCAATTCGGATCAAGCCGCAGTTTTCGATAAGAGCTGACCGCAAATTCCCATTTGTTCTCGCGCCGCGTGTAAAGCAAATCGTGGACACAGATCGTTTCGGCTTCGTATTCCAGAAAACAGGTGAAAATTTTATCCTCGTCGCTTCGCACCGGTATAAAACGCTGATTTCCGCGAAGCTCAGTGGAAAAATAATCACGAAAACTCAGGATAAACTTTCCGCCTCGGACTAATTTTTCCGAAACTTTTTTGATTAACTCAGAAACTTTTTCCACCGATTCGAGATGCGTCAGCGTATCGCCAATACAAACGATCAGTTCGGGCGCGTTGTCGCAATAGCTCGAAAAATTCAGCAAATCATCTTCGATAATTCGAACATCAAGATTTCCGGCTTGCCTTTCCAACTCCTGCAAAAGTTTCGCGCTCAAATCAATTGCTAAAACCGAAAAGCCGGAACGCGCCAGCGGAATCGCCTGAAAACCGTTGCCCGCGCCCAAATCAACAGCATATTTGGTTGTTTGCGGCGCGATTTTCTGCGATTTAAAGAATTCTGCATTGCGCTCCAAAACAGATTCTTTTTCACCCGACATCCAGCCGTAAACATCGGCGAGCAAATTATCGTAATGTTCCCGAACGGTCGCCATATTAATTTGTCTGCTTTACCAAACCGAAAACGTTTTCGCTCTGCTGCGACAAACTCACTATTTGATTAATTCCATCGCGGTAATTCGCATATTTCGGCTGCCAGCCGAGTTTACATTTCGCAAGCGCGTTTGAAGTGTTCATCGAAACGGTAAAATATTTCAGCAAATACGGGTCAACAAAAAGCTTTGCCAGCCAAACCGGAACGCGAAAAGGTTTTCTCACCCCCAGATTTTCTGCAAAATAGCGGAGGAAATCTTTCACCGAACAAGGCTCGTCATCAACGATATTCCACAAACCGCCCGCGTGGATTTCCGCCGCCGCCGCAAATGCCCGCGCCGCGTCTTCGATATGCAGATTCGACCAGAGCGCCGCGCCGTCGCCGACTACCGGAACTCGCCTTCGCCGCAAGCCTTCAACCAGCATTTTCGTCTGCGCCGATTCCTCGCCGTAAAAATAGCCGCATCGCAGAATACCGACATTTAAATTATATTTTTGTCCGATTTCGTTGGCGATATTTTCACCGTCCAAAGCCGATTGCGTAACCGGATTTGGATTCGGCACGGCAGTTTCGTCAAAAAACGAACCGTCGGACGGCTGGGCGAGCCAAGCCACGCTTTGAAACAAAAAGGTTTTCGCGCCGATTATTCCGGCTGCCTGCGCCAGATTTTTTGTTCCCTCGCGCCGCAAAAGATCGTTTAACCCCCAATCGCGCGGCGAAATTTTCGCTTTCGTCGGAATTGAAGTAGCGGCGTGAATAACGACTTGCGAGCCGTCCGCCGCTCGCGCCATTGAATCCCTGTCGAAAATTTCCCCTCGGCGCGGCACAGCGCCGAGATTTTCAATAATCGCCGCATTTTCTGGATTACGAGCCAAAGCCAACACTTTATGCCCGCGTTTCTTCAATTCTTTAATCAATCCGCGCCCCAAAACACCCGTCGCGCCCGCTATAAAAACTCTCATAAATTTTTGTTGAATTGCCTGAATGTATTTTTTTTAGATTTTAAAACTTGTAACTCTCTCCAATTATTAACGCGCAAAATGAGGGGAAAAAGAGTCAGCCGAAAAGCAAAAAACGCAAGACGGAAAGCCTTGCGTTTCGTTTAGATT
>DATHTS010000946.1:0-3712 GCA_035462935.1 Pyrinomonadaceae bacterium | reverse complement strand
GACCGCTGCTCCTAATATCAGAGTAGCTACTTCGGATACTGACGAAGGTGTAGATCTGAACCCCAGACGCGGCGGGGCGTTTAACGAACGCGCGGTTCAAACCTTGCCTTTGGGCGGGACAACCTTGACGCGCACATTCGACGAACTCGCTTTTTACGTTCCCGGCGTGCTGCCGCCGCCGCAGGCAATCGGAAACTCCGTCGGTCCCGGCGTCGGCGGCGGTGTCGGAACTTCCGGTCAGTTTTCCGTAAACGGTTTGCGTTCGCGCGCCAACAACTTTATGGTTGACGGCTCGGACAACAACGACGAGGACATCGGCGTTCGTCGGCAAGGTTTTTTTACGCTTGTGCCGCAGCCGATTGAATCAATTCAGGAATTTCAAATCATCACTTTGCTTGCTCCCGCTCAGTTCGGGCGTAATCTCGGAGCGCAAGTGAACGCGCTTTCAAAAAGCGGCGGCAATGATTTTCACGGCACGATTTACGGCTTCGGGAATGCAGATTTTCTGAACGCCCGCAACTTTTTCGATAACACGGGCGGCAACAGGACGTTTGCTTTGGAAGGTGTAAGAAGAACCGGCAACACAACAATTCCCGTGCTTTTATTCGATGGGGCTACTAATCAATTACAGCCTCTGAACGTTACAAATGATGCGGGCGAAAAGGATACATTTTCGCTTTTGCAGGGCGGTTTCGCAATTGGCGGTCCGATTCGCCGCGAAAAATTATTTTTCTTCGCTTCGGGTGAAGGACAATTTTTGGACGGCGTGAGAGAGCGACAGTTTGCCGTTCCGACAGTCGAACAGCGCGGACTTTTGGGCTACGGTGCGGAAGGGCTTTTTGGAATTGGCGAAAACAACACAGCCTTTCCGATCTTTCCGACAAATTTAAATGGCGACACGGTTTTTAGTCTGTTTCCGTTTCCCAACGACCCAAACGGAATTTACGGGCGCAACACATATACGAAGGCGCTTTCCATAGACGCCCGCGGAGTAATTTTATCGGGAAGACTTGATTATAACCTTTTCCAGAACACGGAAAGACCGCAAGTGTTTACGGCGCGGTATAACTTTACGGACGATAAGAGAGATTTGACGGATGTCGGCGGCGCGATTTTCTCGGCGATTCGCCCGCTCGTTCGCACGGATAATTTTTCGACATTTTTAACCGGCGGTTTGACCGCTAATTTATCGAACGAATTTCGTTTTTCGTGGGGACGCACCCGCCTCAAATTCGATGAACTGCGCGATGATTTTTTGCTGCCGGTTACTTCTCTCAATTCTTCCGAAGACACGCGCTTTCTTCTGAACGCGCCGATCATTCTTAACGCTACAAGACTTAATTGTCCAACCGCGGCAGTTCCTTGTCCGCAGTCGAGTTTAACTTTCGCGCCTAATGTGCTCTATGTTCGTTCGACCGTAAATACAGAAGATTTCAGTCTGGGACCGGTCGGTCAGGTTATCATCGGCGGATTCAGTCCGGTTGGCGTTGATGTTTTCAATTTCCCGCAAGAGCGTCAAAACGATACTTTTCAAATTGCCGACACTCTTCGGACACAGTTTGACGCCAATGGTCAGCATAGCTTGGCGTTCGGAGCAGACATTCGCCGCGTTTATCTGGACAGCAATCTGCCGCGCAACTCGCGCCCGTTGGTTACTTTCTACGGCGGAAATTGTTTCAATGTGAACACGCTTTGCCCGCAAACCGCCGGATTTGCGCAGCCTTTGGACTTTGCAGCCACCGGAGCGGCGACCGGATTTTCGCAATCTCTGGTCGCGCCCGGAAGAGACGCTTCGATTAATCTGAGTTACAATCAATTAAACTTTTTCATACAAGATGAATGGCGCGCCGCCAGAAACTTAGTTTTTAGTCTCGGCTTGCGATATGAACGAAATACGACTCCGAAGGAAGCCGAAGAAAAAATCGAGCAGACTTTCAGCCAATCTCTGCCCTCTTATTTAAGCGGACTCAGTCAATTTATAAATGGCAGAACAAATATCTATGAAAGCGACAATGATAATTTCGCTCCGCGTTTAGGTTTTGCCTACTCGCCGGGTTCAAATACGGTAATTCGCGGCGGATTCGGTATGTTTTACGACCAAATTCTCGGCGCGGTCGTCAGCCAGTCGCGCAACGTCTTTCCGACTTTCACGACCGCAAACTTCGGCGGCGGAACTTTCAGCAACAGTTCCGGTATTTTTACGCTCTTCAATCCGAGATATTCTGTTTTCGACTTGAATACTCAAGGAAGGACGCTGATTTGCAACTCGGCAAACGTCGTTCTCGGTTTGCCTTTTGGCAACTGTGGTGCGAACAGCCCGAGCCTCGTTCAGCCGGGAACATTGAATACGATAAATCCTAATTTATCTTCGCAGCAGTTAAATACGATTTTAGGATTTTTGAACTCGATATTCCCGTCCGGCAGCTTGTTTGAAACCACTCTGCCAACCAGAACATTGGAAACTCCGTTGTCATATCAATACTCGCTCGGCGTCGAACAAAGGCTGGTGAATAATACATTTTTGTCGGTAGCTTATGTCGGAACGACGGGACGTAATTTGCTTCGTTTTACGACTCCCAACCTGGGAGCCAATGCGGTTTCACGAATTGACGGCTTTTTCTATGACGATTTTAATTGTAATTTCGCTCCGACCAACCCGCTATTTTGTCGCCCGATAGCGGCGGCAGGCACAACCGGCGTAACTCCGGGGTTTGCTCCGAGACTTTTTCCGAATGCCGGTGTAGTCAATCAATTTGAAACGACGGGACGTTCACAATACCATTCGCTGCAAGTTGAATTGCGCGGACGTTTGACCAGAAATTTTCAGTATCGAACTAATTATGTTTACGGAAAGGTAAGAGACGACGTTTCCGATGTTTTCGATCTGGCAGGCGCGTTCGCTTTACCGCAAAACAGCGTAACCTTTGAAGGCGAATACGCTCCGGCAAATTTCGATGTCCGGCATCGGTTTACATACAATTTTATCTACGAAACACCGGGATTTGAAAACCGAAACGGCTTCGTCCAATTTCTTCTGGGCGGCTGGCAAGTTGCGGGAACGGGCAGATTTAATACGGGACAGCCTTTTACGGTTAACTCGATTTACGACAGGAATCAGGACGGGAATTTGACGGATCGTTTGGATAACTTGCAGTTCATTACCGTAAACGACGACCGTCGGCAGCCTCTAATCCGAACCTGCGAACCAAATTTGGGCGGCTGCCGCGCTGCTTTGGCTGCTTTCGGAGAGGATGGTTCTATTCCGCGCAACAGTTTCCGCGCCGGAAATGTCTTGGAATTGGATTTGTCGCTGGCAAAATGGTTTCGCGTTTATGAAGAACAGAGCTTCCAATTCCGCGTTGATGTATTCAACTTTATCAATCGTGCCAACTTTGGAGTTCCCATTCGTATTCTGGAGTTTCCGGGATTCGGTCAGGCAACCGAAACCATAACCCCGGGCAGGCGTGTTCAGATTGGGTTGAAATACGCTTTCTAAGGTTTATTTCACGCAAATTATCAATCAATTTCAGGGCGAAAATCTCTTCGCCCTGAAATTGATTGATGTTATAGTTCTTAATTATGAAACGGATAAGGTTTTTCGCAGCACTTTTAATTTTTAATTATTTGGTATTTTTCTTAGCAAATTCGGCAGCGGCGCAAGACATCGGACTTCGCGTTCCGATTGTGAAAGTCGCCCAGAATCCGAGAGCAT
>DATHTS010000945.1:0-1580 GCA_035462935.1 Pyrinomonadaceae bacterium | reverse complement strand
TAAAGCACCTAAAGGGATTACCGTTTAGATGCTTTATTATTTCTTTATTGAAACAAGATGTTTAGGCTGTTCCGCAGGTTCCTTGGTTTCCACCATTGTTTGTTCCGCGACAGATACAGCCTGTAACCGCAGAATTACAAGCGGTGCTAGTGCAACTTCCATCCGGTTGTCTAGGTCCAGAACAACTACAACCCGTAGCCGTACAAACACCGGGTGATGCGGTTTGTGCCGCTGTCGGCGCTGCCAGCGAATGAATTAGCGGTAAAGCAATTAACGATGCGGCGCCGATTCTTTTAATAGCTTCTCTTCGCGGTAATCCTGTATGATTTTCAAGCTTAACCTGGTCTTCAATAAGATTTTCCTTGCTCAATTGGTCTAAAGCCAACCAGACAATATCTTCATCGGTTTGTGAATTTAGCTGTTTACCGAGCCAGTTATTAATATCGGCGATGGTTCTCTTTCCATCGCAAGCTTGCCAAACTAAGGCTGAAGTTTTGTTCAAACAAAAAGCTCTGTTTTTCTTCAAATCATAAATCAGAACTTCCCCGTCCATTTCCTGAACGACAATGTTTTCTTTGCGGCTAATTGGTTTATTTTCTCTCATATAATTGATTGCTCCCTGTCAAATGGATGTATTTTATACTCCTCAATTAGGAAAAAGCGGCGTTTTTCCTAAAAAAACAATAAATAAACTTTACCTTTATCGGTTTAAAAAATCAACATCTTAAGTAAAAAAACTTGAAACTTCATAACGCTTATTATTGTTAAATAAGCCGTTAATTAAAAATATAAATAAAAAAACCGAATTTTGCTACATTCGGCTGACCGTTAAAATCTTCCGGCTGTAGTTTTCCTGGACGAAAACCACGAACTTCAAATTTTCCCTTTTCCAATCCGGCTGCAACTGCAAAAATGTTTCCATTTCAATACTTTCATCCTGCGGCTGAACCCATCCGAGCGATCTCAACTCGCGCACAATCGAGCCGTGTTCGAGCAACTTTACCGAATTTCCGCCGGAGCCTTTGCTCTTTAGATTGCTTTCGGTAATTGCCAGAAAAAGCGTGGAAACCGCGTGTTTCGGCAAATTCGGAATTTTGATTTTCAATTTATCTTCAATGAGATTCAATTCCACCTGCGGCTTTTCTTTTTTCGCGGCTTTCGCAATGGCTTTTTTGGCTTCCTCCAAATTACTGCCGACAAAATGAGTTTCCCCGTCAACGACCATTTGAGGCGTAAAAGTCCCGTCCAACTTAAACTGCATACTATAAATTTCCTGCCGCCGCGTAAATAAACGCGAAGAAAATTCATCCTTCCATTGCGGATTGTCCCAATAATCAACGTGGAGCGCGAGCGTGATGATTTCGACATCGGCAAAAGGCTGCTCTTTTTCAAAAAAAGCCAGATTTCTATTGGCGGGCGGGCATCTTATACAGCCTTGCGAAGTAAAAAGCTCCAGCAAAACCGGCTGTTTTGAAGAAGAACTGCTTTTACGACTTTCAAACGGCTGCGCCGAAATCGTCGAAGAAAGAATTAAAATCAATGTGAAAATATAGAAGACCGATTTCATAAAATTATTATAC